>NZ_JBFAKW010000182.1:0-15628 GCF_040655955.1 Streptomyces sp. NPDC050263
TTCAACTCCACCTCCTCGATCTCCTCGACACCGACATCGGACAGACCCGCTGGCCACAGACCTGAAACGGTGACCCGCGAAGTCCGGGTCTAGGGGGCTTCTGATGGATCTCCCACGGAGATCCATCAGAAGCCCCCTAGCCCTTGTCCAAGTACTGCTCCCTCTCCTCGTCCAAAAGGGCGGCCAGGGCTGTTCGCAGGCCTGGGTAGGCACTGAGCTCCGGGTCTGCCGCCACGACCGCCACCGCCTCCTCCCGCGCCTCCGCGATGACCTCCTCGTCCTCGATGACGGCCAGGACCCGCAGGGAGGTGCGGGCGCCGGACTGGGCCTGGCCGAGGACGTCGCCCTCACGGCGCTGTTCCAGGTCGATGCGGGAGAGCTCGAAGCCGTCGAGCGTGGCGGCGACGGCGTTCAGGCGCTGGCGGGCGGCGCTGGCCTCCGGCATCTCGCTGACGAGGAGACAGAGGCCGGGCGCCGATCCCCGGCCCACGCGACCGCGCAGCTGGTGCAGCTGGGAGACGCCGAAACGGTCGGCGTCCATGATCACCATGGCGGTGGCGTTGGGGACGTTGACGCCCACCTCGATGACGGTCGTGGCCACCAGGACGTCGGTCTCGCCGGCGGCGAAGCGGCGCATGACGGCGTCCTTGTCGTCCGGGGGCATCCGGCCGTGCAGGACTTCGACCTCGAGGCCCTGGAGAGGGCCCTTGCCCAGTTGCTCGGCGATGTCGACGACCGCCAGCGGAGGGCGCTTCTCGGCCTCGTCCTCGGGGGATTTCCGCTGGGCCTTGCCGGCCTTCTTCGGGTCCTCCTCCTCGTCCCCGATGCGGGGGCAGACGACGTACGCCTGATGGCCGCCCTCGACCTCCTCGCGGACCCGCTCCCAGGCGCGGGCCAGGAAGTGGGGCTTGTCGGCGGCCGGGACGACATGGCTGGCGATGGGCGAGCGGCCGGCCGGGAGCTGGTCGAGGACGGACGTCTCCAGGTCGCCGAAGACGGTCATGGCGACCGTGCGCGGGATGGGTGTGGCGGTCATGACGAGCAGGTGCGGAGGCTGTTTGCCCTTGCCGCGCAGGGCGTCGCGCTGTTCGACGCCGAAGCGGTGCTGTTCGTCGACCACGACCAGGCCGAGGTCGTGGAACTGGACCTTGTCCTCGATCAACGCGTGCGTGCCGATCACGATGCCGGCCTCCGCGGTGACGAGGTCGAGCAGTGCCTGCCGGCGGGCGGCCATGCCCATGGATCCGGTCAGCAGCACCACCTTGGTGGCCTGCTCGGACCCGCCGAGCATCCCGCCCTCGGCCAGATCGCCCATCATCTCGACGATCGAACGGTGGTGCTGCTGGGCGAGGACCTCGGTGGGGGCGAGCATCGCGGCCTGCCCGCCGGCGTCGACCACGGCGAGCATGGCGCGGAGGGCCACCAGGGTCTTGCCCGACCCGACCTCGCCCTGGAGGAGGCGGTGCATCGGGTGGTCCGTGGCCAGGTCGTCGAAGATCTCCTTCGAGACCTTCTGCTGGCCTTCGGTGAGGGTGAAGGGAAGGCGGGCGTCGAAGGCGGTGAGGAGGCCGTCGGGGGCGGGCCTGCGGGGGACGGCCGGGAGTTGGGCGTCGGCGTGGCGGCGGCGGGCGAGGGCGACCTGGAGGACGAAGGCCTCGTCCCACTTGAGGCGGGTGCGGGCGGCGGCGATGTCCGCCTTGGTGTGCGGGCGGTGGATCTTCAGGAGGGCCTCGGGGAGGGGGACCAGGCCCCGGCCGCCGCGCAGGGAGTCGGGGAGGGGGTCGACGGCCTCCTGGGCGTGGGGCAGGACGGTCTGGATCGCCTTGCCGATCTTCCAGGACTCCAGTTTCGCGGTGGCGGGGTACAGCGGGATGAGGGCGCCGGCCCAGGTCTCGACGGATTCCTCGGCGTCCGCTTCGTCGGTGTCCGCGCGCAGCAGTTCGTAGGCCGGGTGGGCCAGTTGGAGGCGGCGGTTGAAGACCGAGACCTTGCCCGCGAACATCGCGCGCGTGCCGGGCAGCAGCTCCTTGTGGGGTTTGTGCACGCCGCTGCCGAAGAAGACCAGCTGGAGCCGGCCGCTGCCGTCGGTGATCGTCACCTCCAGGCGCTGGCCCTTGCCCCGGGGCGCCTTGGCGGAGGCGAAGCTGTGCAGGCGGACGTCGGCGACCTGGGCGACCACGGTGACGTGCTCGTCCATCGGGAGGTCGGCGAGGTGGGTGAGCTGGCCGCGCTCCTCGTATCTGCGGGGGTAGTGGTGCAGGAGGTCGCCGACGGTGTGCAGGCCGAGGTGCTCGGCCATCACCTTCGCGGTGGCGGGGCCGAGCACTGACTTCAAGGGTCGTTCCAGTGGTTCTTCCAGTGCGGGCACGAGATCCATTGCACACCACGTCACTGACATTGCCGTATACGTGTCCTGAAACCCCTGGTCAGACGGCTCGTTCGGGCTCTAGGATGACGCGCTCCGGCCATCATCCGCGGTCACCGCCCCACCGGGACCGCCCGACCCCGCGCCGTGCTCATCCCCCAGCCCGCGGCGCTGCAGCGATGGACTCCCAGACCTCACAGTCATCCCAGGCACCCCAGCCGCCCCATACGTTCCAGGTCGACCTGCGTGGTCTGGTGGACCTGCTGTCCCATCACCTCTACTCCAGTCCCAAGGTCTACCTGCGCGAACTGCTGCAGAACGCCGTGGACGCCATCACCGCCCGACGGACCGGGGAACCGGACGCCCCGGCGCGGGTACGGCTGTTCGCGGCGGACGGCCGGCTGCGGGTGGAGGACTCCGGCATCGGGCTCACCGAGGCCGATGTGCACAGCCTGCTGGCGACCATCGGCCGCAGTTCCAAGCGTGCCGAGGGCCTGCAGGACGTGCGTTCGGACTTTCTCGGGCAGTTCGGCATCGGGCTGCTGGCCTGTTTCGTGGTCGCCGAGCGGATCCGGGTGGTCAGCCGCAGCGCCCGTACGCCCGACGCGCCGCCCGTGGAGTGGACGGCGCGCGACGACGGTTCGTACACCGTGCGGACGCTGCCCCACGCGGAGCGCCCCGAGCCGGGCACCACCGTGCATCTGGTGGCGCGGGCCGGCGCCGGGGAGTGGCTCACCGAGGCGCGGGTGCTGGCGCTGGCCCGGGACTTCGGTTCGCTGCTGCCGTACGACGTCCGGGTCGGCGAGGAGGCGGTCACCGATCTGCCCGCGCCCTGGGACCGGGCGTACGCCTCCCCCGCCAACCGACGGGTTGCGCTGGCCCGGCACTGTCACGAGCTGTTCGGGTTCACGCCGCTGGACTCGGTCGAGCTGGACGTGCCGCTGGCGGGGATCCGCGGGGTGGCGTACGTGCTGCCGTCGGCGGTCAGCCCTGCGCAGCGGGCCACCCACCGGGTGCACCTGAAGGGCATGCTGCTGACCGAGCGGGGCGAACAGCTGCTGCCCGACTGGGCGTTCTTCGTGCGCTGCGTGCTGGACACCGACAGTCTGCGGCCGACGGCCTCGCGGGAGTCGCTGTACGAGGACGAGACGCTGGCCGCGGTCCGGGAGGCGCTGGGGGAACGGATCCGGTCGTGGCTGACGGGGCTGGCCGCCGGCGACCCGGAGCGGCTCGCGGCGTTCCTGGCGGTGCACCACCTGGGCGTGAAGTCCCTGGCACGGCACGACCGGGAGATGCTGCGGACGATGCTGCCGTGGCTGCCCTTCGAGACGACCGACGGACGGCTGTCGCTGGAGGAGTTCGCGCAGCGGCACCCGGTCGTGCACTTCACGCGGACGGTGGAGGAGTACCGGCAGGTCGCGCCGATCGCGTCCGCGCAGGGCATCGGGGTGATCAACGGCGGTTACACGTACGACAGCGAGCTGGTCGAGGCGCTGCCGTCGGTGCGACCGGGGACGGTCGTCGCCGAGCTGGACGCGGACACGGTGACGGCCCACCTGGACGCCGTCGACCCGGCCGACGAGCTGGCGCTGGCGGGCTTCCTGGCCGCCGCGCGGGCGAAGGTCGATCCGCTGGGCTGTGACGTCGTCCTGCGGGCCTTCCATCCGCTGTCGGTGCCCGCGTTGCATCTCGACGACCGGTCGGCCCGCCACGAGCAGGCGCGCGCTGAGGCCGAGACGCAGGCGGACGATCTGTGGGCGGGCATCCTGGGCTCACTGCGCGGGAGCGCCCCCCGCGCGCGTCTGGTGCTCAACCATCTCAATCCGCTGATCCGGCGGATCAGTTCGTTGAACGATCCCGAGCTGATCGGCACGGCCACGGAGTCGCTCTACGGACAGGCGCTGCTGATGGCGCAGCGCCCGCTGCGGCCGGCGGACTCGGCGCTGCTGAACCGGGCGTTCATCGGGCTCCTGGAGTGGGCCACACACGGGGAGCCGGCGCACGGGCAGTCGGACGGGCGGTCGGCGGACGGGCAGGGGGAAACTGATGGGTGAGATCACGGACTTCGACTCCCTGCGCCGGGCGATGGCGGAGAACGGCGAGCAGCCGGAGGGTCCGGCCCGCAACGCGCGCGCGGAGCGGCTGCTGGTGGACGCCGAGAAGCTGAAGATCCCGCTGGCCGTGATCGAGGCGCTCGGGCATCAGCTGAAGGTCTACAACTACAGCTCCGAGAAGGCGAAGATGTTCGTCCCCTTCGCGCGGCTGCTGCGCATGTGGGACGAGCGGCCCGAGGACTTCGACGAGTTCGAGACGCACTCGCTGCACTGGGTCTTCAAGTGGGTGTCGGCCGGCATGCTCGACCAGCCGCATGTGCCGCTGGCGTCGGTGGAGAAGTGGCTCGGCGAGATGGAGCACCGGTACCGGCTCGCCGGGCACTCCGAGCGGGCGGTGCGCAGCGCCGAGTTCAGCGTGGCCGCGCACGTGGGGGACGTGGAGCGGGCCGACAGGGCGTTCGCCGCCTGGCTGGCGGCGGACCGGGACGCCATGGCCGACTGCCATGCGTGCGAGCTGCACGGGCAGGGCTGGTGGCAGACGGAGCGGGGGCGTGACGCGCAGGCGCTCGAGGTGTGGGCGCCGGTCCTGGACGGCGAGTACGCGTGCGCGCACGAGCCGCACACCGTGCTCGCCTCGTCCCTGCTGCCGCTGCTGCGGCTGGGCCGTCCGGAGGAGGCCCGCGCCCATCATCTGCGGGGTTTCCGGCTGGTGCGGCCCATGGAGAGCATGCGGGGCGCCTACGCGGACCACGTCGAGTTCTGCGCGCTGACCGGCAACGAGGCGCGGGGCCTGGAGCTGCTCGCGGAGCGGCCGGCGTACTTCACGGACGAGGGGCAGCCGCGCAGCAAGCTGGAGTTCCTGAGCGTCGTCGTGCTGCTCATGGAGCGCCTCTGCGAGCTCGGGCTCGGCGGTCAGCGGGTGCCCGGGGCGGCCGGGCGGGAGTGGACGGCCGTCGAACTCGCGGCGCACGCGCGGGCGGAGGCCCTCGCGCTGGCCGCGCGCTTCGACGAGCGCAACGGCACGGCGCACGTCAGCGAGCGGGCCCGCGCGCGTATGGAGCAGCGGCCCCTGGTGGAGCGGCTGCCCCTGGGGGTGCGGGCCGCGCGCCCGGCGTCCGCCGTGGCCGCACCGGCGGCCGTGGCGCCGGCTCCGGCCCAGGAGGCCGGTGCGGCGGATCTGTCGGCTCTGCTGGTCGAGGCCCGGCGGCTGTCGGACACCCTCCGGCCGCAGGCCGTCGAGGCGTGGGCGCGGGTGGCCGAGGTGGCCGCGGGGACGGAGGGCGCGGAGCGCGTGGAGCTGGCGGCGCGGGACCGGGCGGAGATCGCGGAGCATGAGGCGATCGGTCTCGGCCCGGAGGGCGCGGAAACGTTCGAGCACGCCGCCGAGCTGTACGCGGAGGCGGGCGACCCCGGGGAGGCTCTCGCGGCACGCGCGCGTGCGGCGTACGTCCGGGCGCTCGGGGGCGAGGTCGACGAGGCGCTCGCGGCGGTCGCCGACCCGTACGACCGGGTCCTCGCGCTGTATGCCGAGGGCGGCACGGAGGTGCCCCAGGCGGCGGGCGTGCTGATGGGGCGGGCGCGGATCCTGATGCGGCGCGTCCACGAGGCCGAGGGGCCGGTGGACGAAGCCGACCTGACGGCGGCGGAGGCGGCCGTGGGCGAGCTGCTGGCGCTCGTGGACGGACGGGCCGGGAACGACGTACGGCTCGCCGCCCGGGTCGCCGAGGGGCACGCGATGCTCGCGGAGGTCGCGACGCACGCCGGGGACCCGGAGGTGGGCGCGGAGCTGCTCGCGCGGGCCGCGGCAGAGTTCGTCGAGGCGGGTCTGCCGTGGTTCGCCGTGGAGTACGAGGCCCGGCTGGCCGGTCTCGCCCACCAGCTGGACGACATGGTGGAGGCGGAGCGGGCGCTGCGGGCCGCCCTGGAGCACGGCGGGCCGTTCCTGGAGGCCGTCGGGCGGGCCCAGCTGCATCTCCAGCTCGCCGAGGTCGTCGGCGGCCGCGGACAGGCCGACGAGGCCGCGGAGCACGCCCTGGAGGCGGCGCACTGGGCCGACGAGGCGGGCGCGGGCCCGACGTTCGGCGCGTGGGCGCGGCACCAGCTCGGCGGGTTCCTGGTCCGGCTGGGGCGCTGGGCGGAGGCCGCGGAGGTGCTGGAGTCGGCGCTGGCGGACCTGACCGCCGAGACGCACGGCGACGGCGCGGTCGTCCAGACGCAGTGGTGGCTCGGCGACTGTCTGAGCGAGCTCGGGGAGCACCGGGACGCCGCCGAACGTCGCCTGCAGGCCGCCGAGATCGCCCGGCACTGGCCCGAGCAGCACGACCACGCGACCCTCGCCCATCTGGCCGCGGAGTCGCTCGGCCAGGCCGGCCTGCACGCCGAGGCGGACCAGGCCTACGCGCGCGCGGGCGAGCTGTGGCGGGACCTCGGCAATGTGCACGGGCTCGTCCGCTCCTTGCGCGCCCGCGCGTGGCTCGCGTTGCGCACGGAGGACGCCCCGGACGCCGCGCGCGGTCTGATGACGCGTGCCGTGGAGGAGTGCGCGGACGCGTTCGACGCGGCGGACGACGACGAGGCACGGCAGCGGCTGGTCGTCGAACTCGGCCACACCCACCGCCAGTTCGGGGACCTGCTCGCGCGCTCCGCCGCCGAGGACGCGGACGACGACTCGATCCGGGCGGCCCTGGACGGGGCGCTCTCCCAGATGTCCGAGGCCGTCGCGGTGTTCGTCGCCCTGGGCGACGACGCCCTGCACGCCCGGACCGGCGCGGAGCTGGCCGCGGGCTGGCTGGAGACGGACCTGGGACGCCCCGCGGACGCGGCGGCACGCGCGCGTGCGGTGTTGCGGGCCTACGCGGACGTCGATGCCGACGCCGGCAGCGAGGCTGACGCCGTCGTCGGCGATCAGGGGGAGGACGAGACCGTGCGGGCGCGGCGGGCCGAGGCGGAGCAGTTGTTGCAGGCGGCGGAGGAGCAGAGGGATCGTTGAACGATCCCCTTCGTCACCTGCTGGCTCACTCCACCCCGATCAACAACAACGCTCCCTGCCGTCCGCCCCGGTACACCACCGTGTCCACGGCGAGGTGCGTCTCCCGCACCCGCGCCTCCAGGTGCTCGGCGACGCCTTCGGGGGCCTCGTCGCCGAGCACGAGGGTGACGAGTTCGCCGCCGGCCGACAGCATGCGGTTCAGGACGCTCTCGGCGGTGGCTGTGACATCGGAGCCGATGACGGCGACATCGCCGTCGACGAGCCCGAGGACGTCGCCGGCCTGGCAGATGCCGGCCATGGTCCACGACTGGCGCTCGGCGACGACGACCTCGGCGTAGCGGGTGGCCCCGGCCGCCGAGGTCATCGAGACGACGTCCTCGTCGAAGCGGCGGTCCGGCTCGTGGACGGCGAGCGCGGCGATCCCCTGGACCGCGGAGCGGGTCGGGATCAGGGCCACCCGGATGCCCTCCGTGCGGGCCTGCTCGGCGGCCGCGGCGGCGGTGTGCCGCAGGTCGGCGTCGTTGGGCAGCAGCACGACCTCGCGCGCGTGGGCCCGTCGCACCGCCTCGACGAGCTCGCCGCTGGCGGGCGGCTCCCCGGGGCGCGCGAGCACGGTCGTCGCGCCCGCCTCGGTGTACAGCCCGGCCAGGCCCTCGCCGGGCACGACGGCGACGACCGCGCGCTGGACGCGTTCGCGGGGCGGACGCTCTCCCCCGCGCGTGTGGGCGTCGTCGGCGCCGAAGTGCGTGATGCGGATCCGGTAGGGCCGGCCCGCCTCGACGCCGGCCTCCACCGCGGCGCCCGCGTCGTCCACGTGCACATGGACGTTCCACAGGCCGTCGCCGCCGACCACGACGAGCGAGTCGCCCAGGGCGTCCAGACGCTGCCGCAGCCGTGCCACCGCCGCGTCCTCGGCCTCCAGGAGGTAGATCACCTCGAAGGCGGGACCGCCCTCGCCGTCCGCCGCGTCGGCGCAGTCCTGCGCGTCCGCCACGCTCTCCGCCCCGGTCGGCCGCACGCGCGCGGGCGACCCGGCGGACGCGGACATCGCACCGGAGAGCCCCGGCAGCTCTCCCGTGAACGTCTCCACGAGGGCCGCGAGGACCGCCACCAGGCCCCGGCCGCCCGCGTCGACGACCCCGGCCCGCTCCAGTACGGCCAACTGGCCCGGGGTCGCGGCGAGCGCCGCGCACGCGCCCCGGTAGGCCGCCCGGGCGACCGTCCCGCAGTCGCCCTCCGCTCCCCCGGCCGCGTCGGCGGCGGCCGCGGCGACCGACAGGACGGTGCCCTCGACGGGGTGGGCGACGGCCAGGCGGGCCGAGTCGGCCGCCTGCCGCAGGGCCAGGCGCAGCCCGTCCCCGTCGGTGTGCGGGGCCTCGCCCTGGGCGGAGAGCACCTGGGCCATGCCGCGCAGCAACTGCGCGAGGATCGTCCCCGAGTTCCCGCGCGCCCCGATGAGCGCACCGTGCGCCATCGCGCGCGAGGCGTCGGCGAGCGAAGGCTTCCCGACGGACGCGCCCCCTGCGCCGGAACCGAACTCGTACCCGGCGAACACCGCCTCGACCGCGGTCGTCGCCGACTCGACGGTCAGATACAGGTTGGTGCCGGTGTCCCCGTCCGCGACCGGATAGACGTTGATCGCGTCGATCTCCTCGCGGGCCCGGCCCAGCGCCGTGAGCGCGAGGCCGCACCAGGTGCGCACCGCGAGAGCATCGAAGAATGTCTGCGGCACCTGCGCCACCTGCGCCTCCTTGAGCTGCTGGACTGGACGCAGCGTAGACCCAGCGCCGGTGTCCGCAGGAAAGCGGGCCGGACCGGACCCCGGGGACCGGCCGGGACCGCCGGGGCCGGGGGCAGGGCCCTGAGCAGCCATGGTAGTTTCGTTGTACCGGCGCAGTCGTTGTATGCTGCTCCGGTTGCCCGATCCCATCGGGCTTTCCCCTGGCACCGCCACTCAGATCCTAGATCCTGATCCCGGCATGCCGGGATCAACCGTAAGTGCATCTGAAGTCTTTGGAGTGACCCGTGGCTGCCAACTGCGACGTCTGTGGCAAGGGGCCGAGCTTCGGCAACAACATCTCGCACTCGCACCGCCGTACGTCCCGTCGCTGGAACCCGAACATCCAGCGCGTCCGTACCGTGGTCGGCGGGACGCCGAAGCGCGTGAACGCTTGCACCTCGTGCATCAAGGCCGGCAAGGTCTCGCGCTGACGCACAGCTAAGTGCGCGGCCACTGCTGGTTCGCTGCATTGAGCCGGTCCACCTCGTGTGGGCCGGCTTTCTGCTGTGCCCTGACCGTTCAGGACTGAGCTCAAGCTCCGGTCGTACCCCGTGTGAGGTCCCACCCGTGGTCCACGGGGCCGATCCCCGTGCCGAGGGCGAACCCGGCGGCGATCGCCCCGGTGACGTACCGCTTGGCCGCCCACACCGCCTCCGGCACGGACTGTCCCTTCGCCAGCTGCGACGCGATCGCGGACGCGAGGGTGCAGCCCGTGCCGTGCGTGTGCCGGTTGTCGTACCTCGGCGCGCGCAGCCAGTGCTCCTCGGCGCCGTCCGTCAGCAGGTCGACCGCGTCACCGGGGAGATGACCGCCCTTGACCAGCACCCAGCGCGGCCCGTACGCCAGCACGGCGACCGCCGCGTCCCGCAGCTGCTCCTCCGACTCGACCTGGACGCCGGTCAGTTGGGCCACCTCGTCCAGGTTCGGGGTGGCGACGGTGGCGACCGGAAGCAGCTTCTTCCGTACGGAGTCCAGCGCGGAGGCGGCCAGCAGACTGTCGCCGTGCTTGGAGACGCCGACCGGGTCGACGACCACGGGAGCGTCCGTGCCCGCGATCAACTCGGCGACGGTCTCGACGAGTTGGGCGGAGGCGAGCATGCCCGTCTTGACCGCCTGGACGCCGATGTCGTCGACGACGCTGCGGTACTGGGCCCGTACCGCCTCCGTCGGCAGCTCCCAAGCCCCCTGCACGCCGCGGGAGTTCTGCGCGGTGACCGCCGTGAGCACGCTCATGCCGTGCACGCCGAGCGCGAGCATCGTCTTCAGGTCGGCCTGGATCCCGGCCCCGCCACCGGAGTCGGAGCCGGCCACCGTCAGGACGCGCGGCCTCAACTCTCCAGGTCCCCGAAGTGATCCCAGCCGCCCTTGCTGGTCCAGGGCGCCCCGTCGACCGTCACCTGGGGCAGTGCGGAGGGGTTGAGGACCTCGCCGATCACCTTCCAGCGGGCGGGGAGTTTCACGTCCGGCGGGAAGGTCGCCACGATCGCGTGGTCCTCGCCGCCGGTGAGCACCCACTGGATCGGGTCGACACCGACGGCCTGCCCGATGTCGTTCATCTGCGTCGGGATGTCGATGGCGCCGGAGCGGATGTCGATGCGGACCTTGCTGGCCTCGGCGATGTGCCCGAGGTCGGCGATCAGCCCGTCGCTGACGTCGCACATCGCCGTCGCGCCGAGCCCGGCGGCGGCCGGACCCGCGTGGTACGGCGGCTCGGGGCGGCGGTGGGCCTCGACGAAGGCGCGGGGCGAGCGGAAGCCGCGGGAGAGGACCGCGTACCCGGCGGCGGACCAGCCCAGCCAGCCGGTCACCGCGACGAGGTCGCCGGGCTGGGCGCCGCCCCGGGTGACCGGTTCCTGGTTGCGCAGATCGCCGAGCGCGGTGATCGACACCATGATCGTGTCGCCGCGTACGACGTCGCCGCCCACCACGGAGGCGCCGGCGACCTGGCATTCGTCGCGCAGGCCGTCCATCAGCTCGGACGGCCAGGTGACCGGCAGTTCGGCGGGCACGACCAGGCCGAGCAGAACGGCCGTCGGCACCGCGCCCATGGCGGCGATGTCGGCGAGGTTCTGTGCGGCGGCCTTGCGGCCGACGTCGTAGGCCGTGGACCAGTCTCGGCGGAAGTGCCGGCCCTCCAGCAGGATGTCGGTGCTGGCCACCACCCGCCGGTCGGGCGCGGCGACCACCGCGGCGTCGTCGCCGGGGCCGACCCGGACCGCGGGGGTGGTGGTGAGACGGGAGGTGAGCTCCCTGATGAGCCCGAACTCCCCGAGCTCACCAACAGTGCCCTTCATTGCCCTTTCGCCCCTTCTTTACCTGTCCGTGCCCGGTCGCGCATACCTAGTGTCCTCGATACGGTCGAGGAAGCCGTCAAGTTCTGCCGTGCCCGCACCCCGGCACGCGAGCCGCCGTCTCCGCAGGTCTCCCCGCTGCGCACGGCGACGCGATACCGTGGCGTTCCGTTTCCCCACATGATCCTCGTGGCCGCCCTGGAGGTTCCGTGGTACAGGCGTACATCCTCATCCAGACGGAGGTCGGCAAAGCGTCGACCGTCGCCGAGGAGATCAGCAAGATTCCTGGCGTGGTCCAGGCCGAGGACGTGACGGGACCCTATGACGTGATCGTCCGGGCCCAGGCCGACACGGTGGACGACCTCGGCCGCATGGTGGTCGCCAAGGTCCAGCAGGTGGACGGGATCACCCGCACTTTGACCTGCCCGGTCGTGCATCTGTAGCCCCCGTCTAACCTTGGCCGGTGAACTTCTTCCGTCACCGGCACCGTATTGCCTTCGGGCCGCCCGTACTCGTCCTGCTCATCACGGCCGCGGGCTGCTCCTCAGCAGACGACAGCGCGTCGGCGGCCCTTCCCAGCCCCGGCGCGAAGGCCACGAAGCTGTGCCGGGACCTGGACAAGGCACTGCCGTCGAAGGTGGACGGTGAGAGCCGCCACGATCCCGAGCCCGTCTCCGCGCTGACCGCGGGCTGGGGAGGCCCGGAAATCATACTGCGCTGCGGTGTCACGCAGCCGCCGAAGATGATCGACCCGAAGGTCGCGGAGGGCGCCGACCCGGACGCGGTGGCCGGCGGGGTGAACGGCGTCGACTGGCTGATGGAGAAGCGGGACGGCGGGGGGCATCGCTTCACCACGGCTGCTCGCAGCGCATACGTCGAGGTGACGGTGCCGGACGGCGCGGACAGCTCCAGCGTGCTGATCGATCTGGCACCGGCCATCAGGAAGGCGATCCCCGAAGGGATCGCCGACTAGACGCCGGGTCGGTCAGCGCAGCCCCGTCGAACGCCGCAGGGCCGCTTGGACCAGGCGGTCCACCAGCTCCGGGTACTCGATGCCGCTCGCCTGCCACATCGCCGGGTACATCGAGATCGGCGTGAAGCCGGGCATCGTGTTGATCTCGTTGATGACGAACTCGCCGTCCTCCGTGAGGAAGAAGTCCGCGCGGACCAGGCCCTCGCAGGACGCCGCCTCGAACGCGTCCACCGCGAGGCGCTGCACCTCGGCGGTCTCCTCGGGCGTCAGCGGCGCCGGGACGATGCCCGGGGTCGAGTCGATGTACTTGGCGTCGAAGTCGTAGTACGCGTGCGCGTCCGGCGGCGGGATCTCGGCCGGGGCGGAGGCGCGGGGGCCGTCCTCGAACTCCAGGACGCCGCACTCGATCTCGCGGCCCCGCAGCGCGGCCTCGACCAGGAGCTTCGGGTCGTGGCGGCGGGCCTCGGAGATCGCCTCGTCGAGGCCGGAGAGGTCGTCCACCTTGGTGATGCCGATGGACGAACCCGCGCGCGCGGGCTTCACGAAGAGCGGCCAGCCGTGCTCGCCGGCCAGGTCGACGATCTTCTTGCGGGCGGCCGACTCGTCCTGCTCCCACTCGCGCGGCCGGATCACCACGTACGGGCCGACCTTGAGCCCGAAGGAGGTGAACACCCGCTTCATGTACTCCTTGTCCTGGCCTACGGCCGAGGCGAGCACGCCCGAGCCCACGTACGGGACGCCGGAGAGCTCCAGCAGGCCCTGGAGGGTGCCGTCCTCGCCGTAGGGGCCGTGCAGCACCGGGAAGACGACGTCGACCTCGCCGAGCGCCTTGGGCACGGATCCGGGCTCGTAGTAGACGACTTCGCGGTTGGCGGGGTCGACGGGGAGCACCACGCCGCCGTCCCGCGACTCGGCGAGTTCGTCGACGTCGGGCGTGCGGCGGTCGGTGATCGCCATGCGCTCGGGCTCGTCGGCGGTGAGGAACCAGCGGCCCTCGCGCGTGATGCCGATCGGCAGGACCTCGTACTTGGTCCGGTCGATGGCCCTGAGGACCGCGCCGGCCGTGACCACGGAGATCCCGTGCTCGGAGCTGCGTCCGCCGAAGACGACGGCCACCCGCGGCTTGCGAGAGGGCGCTTGGGGGCTCTGGGGGAGGTTCTCGGTGCTCATATCGGCATGAGAGTACCCGGTGGTAGGGCCGTGAGTCAGCGTCCGCCCACCGGGTTCGCTCAGCGTCGTTCGGGCTTCGCGCTGCGCGACATCAGCTCCTTGAGAGCGACCACGGGGGGCTTGCCCTCGTGGACGATGTCGACGACCGTCTCGGTGATGGGCATGTCGACGCCGTGCCGACGGGCCAGATCCGCCACGGATTCGCAGGACTTGACGCCCTCGGCGGTCTGCCGGGTGACCGCGATGGTCTCCTGGAGGGTCATGCCCCTGCCGAGGTTGGTGCCGAAGGTGTGGTTGCGCGACAGCGGCGAGGAACAGGTCGCCACCAGGTCGCCGAGGCCCGCGAGTCCGGCGAAGGTGAGCGGGTCCGCGCCCATCGCCAGGCCCAGCCGGGTGGTCTCGGCGAGGCCCCGCGTGATCAGCGAGCCCTTGGCGTTGTCACCGAGCCCCATGCCGTCCACGATGCCCACCGCGAGGCCGATGACGTTCTTGACCGCGCCGCCCAGCTCGCAGCCCACCACGTCGGTGTTGGTGTACGGGCGGAAGTACGGCGTGTGGCAGGCGGCCTGGAGCCGTTGGGCGACGGCCTCGTCGGTGCAGGCGACGACGGCCGCGGCCGGCATGCGGGAGGCGATCTCCTTGGCGAGGTTGGGTCCGGTGACCACGGCGATCCGGTCCTGGCCCACCTTGGCGACGTCCGCGATCACCTCGCTCATCCGCATGGTCGTACCGAGCTCGACGCCCTTCATCAGCGACACCAGGACGGTGTCCGGGGCGAGCAGCGGCGTCCAGTCGGCGAGGTTGGCGCGCAGGGTCTGCGAGGGCACCGACAGGACCGTGTAGTCGGCGTCGGCGGCGGCCTCGGCGGGGTCCGTCGTGGCCCGCAGGTTCTCCGGAAGCTCGATGCCGGGGAAGTAGTCGGGGTTGGCGCGGCTGGTGTTGATCGCCTCGGCCACCTCCGGGCGCCTCGCCCACAGCGTGACCTCGCACCCCGCGTCGGCGAGCACCATGCCGAAGGCCGTCCCCCACGAACCGGCGCTGAACACCGCCGCCTTCACGGACTTGCTCACTTGCTGTTCTCCCCCTCGTGCTCATGGCTGATCTCCGCGTGCCCGGGCTCCGCACCGGTCTCCGCGCCGGTCTCGGCCCCGGTCTCGGCCCCGGTCTCCTCCTGGGTGCGGCGGCGCTGCTCGATCCGCTCCAGACGCGGGTCGTAGGGCGTCTCGGGCGCCCTCTCGCCGCGGATCTCCTCCAGTTGGCCGGTGACGGCCGCCATGATGACCTCCGTGGCCTCCTTGAGGAGCTCGGGGGTCATCTCCTGGCCGTAGAACCGCCCGAGGTCCACGGGCGGGCCCGCGAGCACATGGTGGGTCTTGCGCGGAAGGACGTTGAGCTTCTTGGCGTACGGCGGCAGAAGTTCGTTGGCGCCCCACTGGGCGACGGGGATCACGGGGCACTTGGTCGTCAGGGCCACGCGCGCGGCGCCCGTCTTGGCGACCATGGGCCACTGGTCGGGATCCCGGGTGATGGTGCCCTCCGGGTAGAACGCGACGCACTCTCCGCGTTCCACGGCCTCGATCGCGGCCCGGAAGGCGCTCAGCGCGTCCGTGGTCTCGCGGTAGACGGGGATCTGTCCGGTGCCGCGCATCGCGGCGCCGACGAATCCCTCCTTGAAAAGCCCGCTCTTCGCGAGGAATCGCGGCACCCGCCCGCTGTTGTACTGAAAGTGCGCATACGCGAAGGGGTCGACATGCGAATTGTGGTTCACCGCGGTGATAAATCCACCCTCGGCCGGAATGTGTTCCATTCCGCGCCAGTCCCGCTTGATCAGAACCACCAGCCAGGGTTTGCAGAGGACCGCTGCGAAGCGGTACCAGAAGCCGATTCTGCGGCTGGGCACGCGGACACCTTCCTCTAGGCCCGTACTTCGCGGGTCGTTGATTCGTATGGTGTGACCGGTCCGGGGGTGTCCTCGGGCCGGGGTGTGGCGTTGGGTGGGGTGTGTC
>NZ_JBFAKW010000183.1:0-15443 GCF_040655955.1 Streptomyces sp. NPDC050263
TGCCGTTGCGAGGGTGTCCAGGTCGGTCGTCACACATCGACACTGGACGCCCTCGTCCTATGTCCGCAGGACATCCCTTGGACTCATTCATCTAGCGGATCGGCAGCCCCGAGAGCGTGCGGGCGATCACCAGGCGCTGGATCTCGCTCGTACCCTCGAAAATGGTGTAAATAGCCGCATCTCGGTGCATGCGCTCCACCGGGTACTCCCTGGTGTAGCCGTTGCCGCCGAGGATCTGGATCGCCTGCGCGGTGACCGTCTTCGCGGTCTCGCTGGCGAACAGCTTCGACATCGAGCCCTCGGCCGCGGTGAACGGCTTCCCGCTGATCGCCATCCAGGAGGCCCGCCAGGTCAGCAGCCGCGCCGCGTCGATCTGGGTGCGCATGTCCGCGAGCTGGAAGGCGACGCCCTGGTTGTCGATGATCGGACGGCCGAACTGCTCACGCGTCATCGCGTAGTCGAGAGCGACCTCGTAGGCGGCGCGGGCCGTGCCGACGGCCATCGCGGCGACCGCGGGACGCGAGGCCTCGAAGGTCGCCATCGCCGCGTTCTTCACCCTCTCACCGCCCGACTTGGCCCGCTCGCGCGCCCGGGCGAGGCGCTCGTCCAGCTTCTCCTTGCCGCCGAGGAGGCAGGAGCCGGGGACGCGCACGTTGTCGAGGATCACCTCGGCGGTGTGCGAGGCGCGGATGCCGTGCTTCTTGAACTTCTGCCCCTGCGCGAGCCCCGGGGTGCCCGCCGGGACGATGAAGGAGGCGTGCCCCTTGGAGCCGAGCTCGGCGTCCACGACCGCGACGACCACGTGGACGTTGGCGATGCCGCCGTTGGTCGCCCAGGTCTTCGTGCCGTTGATCACCCACTCGTCCTTGGCCTCGTCGTACACGGCGCGTGTGCGCATGGAGGCGACGTCCGAGCCGGCGTCGGGCTCGGAGGAGCAGAACGCGGCCACCTTGACGTCATTGGCGTCGCCGTACATCTGCGGGATCCAGGTGCCGATCTGCTCCTCGGTCCCGTTGGCGAGCACGCCCACGGCGGCCAGGCCGGTGCCGACGATGGAGAGGGCTATGCCCGCGTCGCCCCAGAACAACTCCTCCATGGCCATCGGGATGCCGAGGCCGGTGGGGTCGAAGTACTGCTGCGCGTAGAAGTCGAGGGAGTAGATGCCGACCTTCGCCGCTTCCTGGATGACCGGCCAGGGAGTCTCCTCACGCTCGTCCCATTCGGCGGCCGCGGGGCGGATGACGTCGGCCGCGAAGCCGTGCAGCCAGTCCCGGACCTCCTTCTGTTCGTCGTTGAGCTCCATGGTGAACTCGGCCATGTCCCCTCCAGGGCGGAACGTGCAATGTTACTAGCGGTAACCCTGAGTCTGTTACCCGCTGGTAGGAAAAGTCAACTCCTGATGGCAGGCCCGGAGCCCTCCGGCCCGTTCGATGTCAGGCTGCTGTCAGGTGTTAGTTTGCGCAGGCGTCAGCGAATCAGCACGGGTGGGGAGAGCACATGGACACCACGCAGCGGACCGAGCAGCAACGGTCCGCCGACCGCCGACGGCGCGAGCTGCTGGAGGCCGCCGACCGGGTGGTGCTGCGCGACGGCCCACAGGCCTCGATGAACGCCATCGCCGCCGAGGCCGGGATCACGAAGCCCATCCTCTATCGCCACTTCGGCGACAAGGGCGGGCTTTACGCCGCCCTTGCCAAGCGGCACACGGACGCGCTGCTGGACTCGCTGCGGGCGGCGCTGGACGCTCCCGCCGAGCGCCGGGAGCGGGTCGAGGCCACGCTCGACACCTACCTCGCCGCGATCGAGGCACGGCCTCAGGTGTACCGGTTCCTGATGCATCCGTCCGACGGGTCGCCCGGGGAGCAGGGGTTCGACGTCGGCAAGCACTCGGCTCCGCTGCTGCGGCGGATGGGCGAGGAGTTGGCCCAGGTCATCGAGGAGCGGCTGGACCTCGGGCCCGGGAGTCAGCAGCTCGCCCGGGTGTGGGGGCACGGGATCGTCGGGATGATGCATGCGGCGGGTGACTGGTGGTTGGGGGAACGGCCCTGCACGCGGGCCGAGCTGGTGCGGAGTCTGGCCGATTTGTTGTGGGGGCGGCTCGCTGCCGCGGGGGACAAGGTGGGGGGGCCTGGGTTCTGAGGGTTGCCTTTCGGCCGCGGACCGGTGGGGGCCGGTCGTTCCCCCATCGCGGCGCAGCCGCACAGCGATACACCCCCGCGCCCCTAAGCCGGCGATCCCGCCCGGTGCCAGGAGGCTCGGGTCACTTGGCGCATCAGCTTCCTGTGGCGCCAACCCGTCACCCTGTCCGCGTAGACCGTGCCGTCCAGGTGGTCGCACTCGTGTTGCAGGCATCTGGCAAAGAAACCCGTGCCTCGTACCGTGATCGGGGCGCCGGTCACGGTACGGCCCTCGACCGTCGCCTCGTCGTGGCGTTCCGTTCCCGCCTCCAGTCCCGGCAGGGAGAGACAGCCCTCCGGGCCTCGCAGGACGATGCCGTCCGTGCCCACGAGGCGGGGGTTCACGATATGGCCCAGGTGGCGGACGTCATCGTCGTCGGGGCAGTCGTAGACGAAGACCCGCAGCGCCTCGCCGACCTGGTTCGCGGCGAGGCCCACGCCCTGGGCCGCGTACATCGTGGCGAACATGTCCTCCACGAGAAGCGCGAGTTCGGGGCCGAAGTCGGTGACGTCCTCGCAACGGGCGTGCAGGACGGGATCGCTGAGCAGGGTGAGGGGCCGGACGCGCCCGTGGGCGCCCGGGATGGAGCCGTGTCGCATGGCGGCAAGGGTACGGTCCTTTCTGACACGCGCATGCCGTCCGCGGGCGGGTGGTGGTGCCGGGATTCGGGAGTGCGAATGGATCTCGATAGGCTGACCACCTACCACGTTGCCGTACGGCAGAGGCGCGGCGCGTACGCAAGGAGGATCGAGAACTGATGGCAGGCAACTCGGACCCGCTCACGCCGCGGGCCAAGATCGCCGTGACCGCGGGCAAGGCGGTCGCGGCGGCTTCTCGCGCCGCGGGGCGCGGCAGCGGTTCGGTGATCGGCGGCCGGGTCGCGCTCAAACTCGACCCCGACCTCCTCGCCCGGCTCGCCCAGAACCTGGACGTCATCCTCGTCTCGGCGACGAACGGCAAGACGACGACGACCAGGCTGATCGCCGAGGCGTTGCGAGCCGCCGGGCCGGTCGTGTCCAACGCGCTCGGCGCCAACATGCCGGCCGGCATCACCTCGGCCCTCGCGGGCGGTTCGGACTCGAAGTACGGCGTCATCGAGGTCGACGAGAAGTACCTCGCGGGTGTGGCCCGGGACACCTCCCCCAAGTGCATCGCGCTGCTCAACCTCTCCCGCGACCAGTTGGACCGCGCCGCCGAGACGCGGATGCTCGCGGAGAACTGGCGTGAGGGGCTCGCCGGTTCGAAGGCGGTCATCGTCGCGAACGCCGACGACCCGCTGATCGTGTGGGCCGCCTCCTCCTCCCCCAACGTGATCTGGGTGGCCGCCGGCCAGATGTGGAAGGACGACGCCTGGTCGTGCCCGTCCTGCGGCGGCGTCATGCAGCGGCCCGGCGACGACTGGTTCTGCGGTGAGTGCGGCTTCCGGCGTCCGCGGCCGAGCTGGGCGCTGTCCGGGGACCACGTTCTCGACCCGCACGGCTCCGCCTGGCCGATCCACCTCCAGCTGCCCGGACGCGCCAACAAGGCCAACGCCGCCTCCTCGGCCGCCGTCGCCGCCGTCTTCGGGGTGCCGCCGCAGGTGGCGCTGGAGCGGATGTACCAGGTGCAGGCCGTCGCCGGGCGCTATGACGTCGTCCAGTTCCAGGGCCGTGACCTGCGGCTGCTGCTGGCGAAGAACCCGGCGGGCTGGCTCGAGACGTTCAGCCTGATCGATCCGCCGCCCACCCCGGTGATCCTCGCGGTGAACGCGCGCGGCGCCGACGGCACCGACACCTCCTGGCTGTGGGACGTCGACTACACGCGGCTGACCGGCCACCCGATCTTCGTCCTCGGTGACCGGAAGCTGGACCTGGCGGTGCGCCTGGAGGTCGCGAACCAGCACTTCCAGGTGTGCGAGACCCTCGACCAGGCCGTGCAGCAGGCGCCGCCGGGCCGGATCGAGGTCATCGCGAACTACACCGCGTTCCAGGACCTGCGCCGCCGCGTCGGCAACTGACCCCGAAGGACGACCACTTCATGAGCGACAACCAGCTACGGATCGTGTGGGTCTACCCGGACCTGCTCAGCACCTACGGCGACCAGGGCAACGTCCTGGTCGTGGAGCGCCGGGCGCGGCAGCGCGGCCTCGACGTGGCCCGGCTCGACGTGCGCAGCGACCAGCCGATCCCGACCTCCGGCGACATCTACTTCATCGGCGGCGGCGAGGACCGGCCGCAGCGGCTGGCGGCGGAGCGGCTGCGGCGGGACGCGCATCTGTACCAGGCGGTCAACAACGGCGCGATCGTGTTCGCGGTCTGCGCCGGCTACCAGATCCTGGGCCACGAGTTCGTCAACGACCTGGGCCAGCGCGAGCCCGGTCTCGGTCTGCTGGACGTCACCACGGTGCGCGGCGAGGGCGAGCGGTGCGTCGGCGACGTCCTCGCGGACATCGACCCGCGGCTCGGTCTGCCGCAGCTGACCGGCTTCGAGAACCATCAGGGCGTCACCCGCCTCGGCCCGACCGCCCGCCCCTTCGCCCGCGTCCAGATCGGCAAGGGCAACGGCACGGGCGACGGTACCGAGGGCGCGTACAACGACACCGTGTTCGGCACGTACATGCACGGGCCGGTGCTGGCCAGGAACCCGCTGATCGCGGACCTGCTGCTGAAGCTGGCGCTGGACGTGAACGCGCTCCCGCCGAGCGACGACCGCTGGTACGAGGCGCTCCGCGGCGAGCGCATCGCGGCGGCGCAGCAGCCTGCCTGACCGGGTGGCGTTCACCTGATTTTCAGGGTGCCGTCAGCAGCCCGTCTGACGGTCCATCCGCACAGGTGAGCAGGCACGTCCAGCAGGCGGACGCGTGCTTCGGCCCCGCCCCCTCCTGCGGTTAGGGTGGCGGGGATTCGAGCCGGACAATGTGGTCCGGATCCGGCCCACGTGGAGAAGGTTGTTGCGGGCTATGCGCATTGGTGTCCTCACGTCCGGCGGCGACTGCCCCGGCCTGAACGCCGTCATCCGGTCCGTCGTGCACCGTGCCGTCGCCGACCACGGCGACGAGGTCATCGGCTTCCGGGACGGCTGGAAGGGCCTCCTGGAGTGCGACTACCTCAAGCTCGACCTCGACGCGGTGAGCGGCATCCTCGCCCGCGGCGGCACGATCCTCGGCTCGTCCCGGGTCCAGCCCTCGCATCTGCGGGACGGCGTGGAGCGCGCCCGGGGCCATGTCGCGGAGCTCGGCCTCGACGCGATCATCCCGATCGGCGGTGAGGGCACCCTCAAGGCGGCCCGGCTGATGTCCGACGCGGGGCTGCCCATCGTCGGCGTGCCGAAGACCATCGACAACGACATCGCCGTCACCGACGTCACCTTCGGCTTCGACACGGCGGTCGGTGTCGCCACCGAGGCGCTGGACCGGTTGAAGACCACCGCCGAGTCCCACCAGCGGGTGCTCGTCGTCGAGGTCATGGGGCGGCACACCGGCTGGATAGCGCTGCAGTCCGGCATGGCGGCAGGCGCCCACGCCATCGTCGTACCGGAACGGCCCTTCGACATCGAGGAGCTGGCCCGTCGGGTCGGCGAGCGGTTCGAGGCGGGCAAGCGGTTCGCGATCGTCGTCGCCGCGGAGGGGGCCAAGCCGAAGTCCGGCACGATGGCCTTCGACGAGGGCGCGAAGGACATCTACGGGCACGAGCGGTTCGCCGGGATCGCCCGGCAGCTGTCCATCGAGCTGGAGAACCGGCTGGGGAAGGAAGCCCGGCCGGTCATCCTGGGGCATGTGCAGCGGGGCGGTACGCCCACCGCGTACGACCGGGTGCTGGCCACGCGGTTCGGGTGGCATGCGGTGGAGGCGGTGCATCGCGGGGAGTTCGGGAACATGACGGCTCTGCGGGGCACCGACATCGTGATGGTGCCGTTGGCCGCGGCCGTGGAGACGCTGAAGACCGTGCCGGCGGATCGGTATGCGGAAGCGGAGTGCGTGCTTTAGCCGTCCGGCGCGGTCCCGTCACCTGATCGGCCGTAGTCCGTCATGGCTCCGGTGGCCCGTGTGCGCACGGGCCACCGGCGTCTCCGCCCGCTTGTGTTCGAATTGACACCCGGCTCCTGGGGCCCCGTACTGAACGCGAGGGACTCTGGTCAAGAGTTTCCCCGTGGTGCACTCCACCACCACCCCATCTCTCCCCTTCAGGGAGCCCCCCATGACGTTGCAACAACAGCAAGTCACGATCCCGACGGTTCTGGTGTACGAGGACGACCCCGGATTTCCTCCGCAGGTCAACATGCCCGTACCGCATCCCGTGCCGCAGCTCGACACCCAGCCCTTCCCGACGGCCATCGCGGAGACCGCGCCGCAGCCGGACAGCGCCGGGCCCGGCACCGAGTCGTTCCGCTACTGGGTGGCGGCCGATGCGCTCAGCAGGGCCAGCCTGACCTGGGGTCCCATGGTTCCGACCGGAACGCAGTGGCATCCGCAGGTCGGACGCGCCCTCACCGCGCATCTCAACGTGGGAGTCGGCCTCAACGCCTTCTACGACCGCAGGGGCGTGTCGTTCCTCCGCCAGACGGTGGCAGGCGTCACCGTCGCCACGTGCGAGAGCAACGAGATCGTCGAGCACGAGACGGGGCACGCGGTCCTGGACGCCCTGCGTCCGCAGCTGTTCAACGCGGCGAGCGCGGAGGCGGCCGGTCTGCACGAGGCGTTCGGCGACATCAGCGCCCTGCTGAGCTCGCTGCGGCTGGAATCGCTGCGGACCGCCGTACTGGCCGAGACCCAGGGCAACCCCGAAGTGTCCTCACGGGTGTCGAGGATCGCCGAGCAGCTGGGCTGGGCGATCCGCCAGTTCGACCCGACCAAGGTCGACCCGGACTGTCTGCGCAACATGGCGAACAGCTTCTTCTACCGCGACCCGGTGCTGCTCGAACCGAGCGGCCCCGCGAGCATGCTCACGAGCGCGCCGCACTCGTTCTCCCGGGTCTTCAGCGGCGCGTTCCTGAAGATCGTCGCCGGGATCTTCCGGCAGCAGGACCTGCAGGACCAGAACGGTCTGGGCTTCTCGGCCGAGATGGCGGGACAGCTGCTCGTGGACGCCGTCGTCGCCGCGCCCGTGGTGTCCGCCTACTACGCGCAGGTCGCGGGTCACATGATCGCCGCGGACCAGCGCCGCAACGGCGGCAAGTACGGTCCGTCCCTGCGCTCGGCGTTCATCCGGCACGGCATCCTCTCCCTGGAGGCCGCCGCGTCCCTCACCGAGCCGGAGGTGTCGAGCCGGGCCGCCGGGATCACCGCGGCGATGCCGGGCGGGAGCGACGACCTCGGTCTGACGGCGGTCAGCGTCCCGGGGGCGATGTACGGCATCGCCCAGCCGCTCACCCTGTCCGCGCCGGCGCAGGAACGACGCTTCGGCATCGCGGGCTCCGACCCCGCCGGCGGTTCCGTGCGGCCCGCCGACCCCGAGCGCGTCGCCATGTCGTTCCTGGAGGACCTCTTCCGCCGGGGTCGGGTGCATGTGCCCGAAGAACACCGCTCCGCCATGGCGTTCGACGACGACAGCCCGTCCCGGCTCAGGACCCACGAGATCACGTCGAGGACGACCGGCGAGGGCCTTGCCCTGGTCCGGCGGTGCTTCGACTGAGGTCAGCGGTCAGTGGAAAAGCGCAGACGACGGACGGACAGCCGTCCGTCGTCCGCGCGCTCGATCACATGCGTCGTCCGCGGAGTCGGCTCCTCACCCTCGAAGACCGCCTCACCGCGGGCCAGCAGGTCGCTGACGAATTTCTCGGTCGCCCTGCGCTCGGCGTCGTCACGCTCGCCGTCATCGCGCTCGCCGGGGGTCGCCGTCGCCTCCGCAGACCCCCGCACGTCCACCGTGAATCCGGCCGTCGCCAGCGCCTCGACGCCTCGCGCGGTCACCAGGGCGAGCACGAGCCGCTCGGAGACGACCTCGGCGGGAACGGCCTCGGTCTCGTTCATGGCCGCGTTCAACGAGCCCACGTCCTGACCGACCCGCAACTCGATCCGCGCCCGGAGCACGGGACGGTTCTCCGTCGCCGCGACGGCGAACACCGGGTGAGCCGCGGTACGCATCCCCGCCTCCCGTGCGAAACCGCGCTCCTGGGGGTTCTCGCCCACGAAGACACAGTCGTCGGCCGCCGCTCCCCCGGCGTCGACGACCGCCCGGTCGAAGATCCCGCGGCTGTCCTTCACACCCCAGTGCACCAGGGCCGCGTCCGTGAAATCGCCGGGAAACGCCTCCGCCAGCGCCCGCGCCACGGCGGACTCCTGCGAACCGGGGTTGGAGATGATGCCCTTGCGTACCTCGCGCAGGGCGCGAAGCACGGCGCGGACCCGCGGCAGGGGGCCCAGCGTGAGGGAGCCGTCGGGTTCCCGGTGGGGTTCCGCGAGGGTCGCCCCGATGTCGAAGAAGATGACAGACATGGCACATGCCTGCCCGCGGCGAACGCCTTCAAGTCGGGACCGCCCGGGTGAACGGGCCGGGCGCCGGCCGGGGGGCGCCGCCGCGTGGGAAGCCGCACCGGCCCCGGTGCCGGGGGCCCCCGGGGGCTTCTCTACTCTTGTGGGCGGCAGGAAACGTACAACCCCCCACGAATCAGGAGCTGCCCACATGGATCACGGCGGGCACGGCATGACCATGGATCTGCCGCCGTTCACGCTGGGGCGAGGTCTTCAGTGGTCGGCGGATCCGTTCTTCCTCGTCGCCTGTCTGGTGGGGCTCGGGCTGTACGGGTGGGGGGTGCTGCGGCTGCGGCGGCGCGGGGACGCGTGGCCGGTGGGGCGGACCGTGTCGTTCGTCGTCGGGGTGCTCACCATCATGCTCGTGATGTGCACCGCGCTGAACGACTACGGGATGGTCATGTTCAGCGTGCACATGGTGCAGCACATGGTGATCAGCATGCTGTCGCCGATCCTGATCCTGCTCGGCGCCCCCATGACGCTGGCGCTGCGCGCCCTGCCTGCCGCCGGCCGGGGCCGCAAGGGGCCGCGTGAGCTGCTGCTGATGCTGCTGCACAGCCGGTACATGCGGATGATCACCCATCCCGCCTTCACGATCCCGCTGTTCATCGCGAGTCTCTACGCGCTGTACTTCACGCCGCTGTTCGACTTCCTGATGGGCTCCAGGACGGGGCACGTCGCGATGATGGTGCACTTCCTCGCGGTCGGCGTGGTGTTCTTCTGGCCGATCATCGGCGTGGATCCGGGGCCGACCCGGCCGGGCTATCTGATGCGGATGCTGGAGCTGTTCGCGGGCATGCCGTTCCACGCGTTCTTCGGCATCGCGCTGATGATGGCGTCGCAGCCGATGGTGCAGACGTTCGAGCACCCGCCCTCCTCGCTCGGCATCGACGCGCTCTCCGACCAGAACGCGGCCGGCGGCATCGCCTGGGCGTTCAGCGAGATCCCGTCGGTGCTGGTGCTGATCGCCCTGCTGTTCCAGTGGTACGGCTCCGAGCAGCGGCAGGCCAAGCGCAAGGACCGGGCCGCCGACCGGGACGGGGACCAGGAACTGGAGGCGTACAACGCCTATCTTGCGTCGCTCGACGCACGCGGGCGCTGAACCCGGGGCACCATGGAGGGGGACCGCCCTGTGGGAGGGCGGCCTGAGGAGGGTGTCGCGATGGCCGGTACCACGGACAGTTCGACGAAGACCATGGGGGTGCTCACCGTCGGCGGACTCGTCATGGTGACCGCCTACACGGTGGCGCTCGGCAGCAACGGCTGGCTGTGGTTCGGCTGGGTCGTGCTCGGGCTGATCACGCTCGCGCTGATCGTGATGCGGACGAGCTGAGGGCCTGCGGCCTACTCGCGGGTGAGGCGGGCCGCCGAGTGCACGCCCGGCTGGTACTTCGGCAGCCGGGCGGTGATCTTCATGCCCGCTCCCAGGGCGGTTTCGATGACCAGGCCGTAGTCGTCGCCGTAGACCTGGCGGAGCCGGTCGTCCACGTTGGACAGGCCGATGCCGCCGGACGGGCTGACCTCGCCGGCCAGGATGCGGCGCAGCGCGACCGGGTCCATGCCGGCGCCGTCGTCCTCGATGACCACGAGGGCCTCGGCGCCGGCGTCCTGCGCGGTGATCTGGATATGGCAGGTGTCGGCCTTGCCCTCCAGGCCGTGCTTGACGGCGTTCTCCACCAAGGGCTGGAGGCAGAGGAAGGGCAGGGCCACCGGGAGGACCTCGGGGGCTATCTGGAGGGTGACGGCGAGGCGGTCGCCGAAGCGCGCCCGGACCAGGGCCAGGTAGTGGTCGATGGCGTGGAGCTCGTCGGCCAGGGTGGTGAAGTCGCCGTGCCGGCGGAACGAGTAACGGGTGAAGTCGGCGAACTCCAGGAGCAGTTCACGGGCGCGTTCGGGGTCGGTGCGGACGAACGAGGCGATCACCGCGAGCGAGTTGAAGATGAAGTGCGGGGAGATCTGGGCGCGCAGGGCCTTGATCTCCGCCTCGATCAGCTTGGTCCGGGACTGGTCGAGGTCCGCCAGCTCCAGCTGGACGCTGACCCAGCGGGCGACCTCGCCGGCCGCCCGGACCAGGACGGCGGACTCGCGGGGCGCACAGGCGACGAGGGCGCCGTGCACCCGGTCGTCGACGGTGAGCGGGGCGAGGACCGCCCAGCGGACGGGACAGTCGGCGTGCTCGCAGGTGAGCGGGAAGGCCTCGCCCCGGCCGCTCTCCAGGGGCCCGGCGAGCCGCTCCATGATCTCCGCGCGGTGATGTCCGCCCACGCCGTCCCAGGCCAGCACCTCCTTCTCGTCGGTCAGGCACAGGGCGTCCGTACCGAGCAGGGTGCGCAGTCTGCGGGCGGATCTGCGGGCCGTCTCCTCCGTGAGGCCGGCCCGCAGCGGGGGCGCGGCGAGGGAGGCGGTGTGCAGGGTCTGGAAGGTGGCGTGCTCGACCGGCGTGCCCAGGCCGCCCAGGCTCTCCGGGCGGGCGGTGCGGCGGCCCAGCCAGAAGCCCGCGGCGAGGAACGGGAGGATCGCGATGCAGACGCCCGCCAGGAAGTCGCTCATGCCTTCGCCTCCGCCGCCCGCAGCTCCTCCGTGCGCAGTTCCTCCGGCAGGTGGAAGCGGGCCAGGATCGCCGCCGTTCCGGCCGGGACGCGGCCCGGGGTGGCCAGGGACACCAGGATCATGGTGAGGAAGCCGAGCGGCACGGACCACAGCGCCGGCCAGGCGAGCAGGGCGTGCAGTCCGCCCGTGCCGGGGAAGCCGGCCATGGTGGCGGCGACGGCGAGGAACGCCGATCCGCCGCCCACCAGCATTCCGGCGGCCGCGCCGGGCGGGGTCAGCCGGCGCCACCAGATGCCGAGGACGAGCAGCGGGCAGAAGGAGGACGCCGACACCGCGAACGCCAGTCCTACGGCGTCGGCCACCGGCAGCCCGCCCACCAGGAGGCTCGCGGCGAGGGGCACGACCATGGCGAGGCCGGTGCCGAGCCGGAAGTGCCGTACGCCGCGGGTCGGCAGGACGTCCTGGGTGAGGACGCCCGCGACGGCCATCGTCAGCCCCGAGGCCGTGGACAGGAACGCGGCGAACGCTCCCCCGGCGACCAGCGCGCCGAGCAGGTCGCCGCCGAGGCCGCCGATCACCCGGTCGGGCAGCAGCAGGACGGCCGCGTCGGCGTCGCCGCCGAGGGCCAGCTCGGGGGCGTAGAGGCGGCCCAGGGCGCCGTAGACGGGCGGCAGGAGGTAGAAGGCGCCGACGAGGGCGAGGACGGCGACCGTGGTGCGGCGGGCGGCGACTCCGTGCGGGCTGGTGTAGAAGCGGACGACGACGTGCGGCAGGCCCATGGTGCCGAGGAACGTGGCGAGGATCAGGCCGTAGGTGGCGTACAGCGGGCGCTCCTCGCGGCCGACGGCCAGCGAGGTGGACATGCCGCCGTTGCTGCCGCGCTCGGCGACGGGTACGGCGGCGCCCTCGGCGAAGGTGAGGCGGGTGCCGCGCTCGATGCGGTGGATGCCGGCGGGGAGGCGGAGGACGGCGTCCTTGTGCGGGCGGCCGTCGACGCGGCCGTCCACCGTCACGGTCAGGGGGCGCTCCAGCCTGAGGTCGAGGGTGTCGTCGACCCGGACGACCCGCTGTTCGCGGAAGGTCGCCGGTTCGTCGAAGGCGTTCTGGGGGGCTCCGTCGCCCTGCCAGGCGAGGAGCAGGAACAGCGCGGGGACGAGGAGCGCGGTGAGCTTGAGCCAGTACTGGAAGGCCTGCACGAAGGTGATGCTGCGCATGCCGCCCGCGGCGACGGTCGCGGTGACGACCACGGCGACGATCAGCCCGCCGAGCGAGTCGGGGGCGCCGGTCAGGACGGTCAACGTCAGCCCCGCGCCCTGGAGTTGGGGCAGCAGATAGAGCCAGCCCACGCCCACGACGAAGGCGCCCGCGAGCCGCCGCACCGACGGGGAGGCGAGCCGGGCCTCGGCGAAGTCGGGGAGGGTGTAGGCGCCGGAGCGGCGCAGCGGGGCGGCGACGAAGAGGAGCAGGACCAGATAGCCGGCGGTGTAGCCGACCGGGTACCAGAGCATGTCCGGGCCCTGGACCAGGACCAGTCCCGCGATGCCGAGGAAGGAGGCGGCGGAGAGGTACTCGCCGCTGATGGCGGCCGCGTTGAGGCGGGGGCCGACGGTGCGGGAGGCGACGTAGAAGTCGGAGGTGGTGCGGGAGATGCGCAGGCCGAAGGCGCCGACGAGGACGGTCGCGACGACGACCAGGGCGACGGCGGGGACGGCGAACGTGGGGTTCATCGGGCGTCCTTCACCGGTCCTCGACCAGCCGTACGAAGTCCCGTTCGTTGCGTTCGGCGCGGCGCACGTACCAGCGGGCCAGCAGGACGAGCGGGGCGTAGAGGCCGAAGCCGAGGACCGCCCATTCGAGGCGGTGGGCGTCGGACATCGCCGCGAAGAGCAGCGGCAGCGGGCCGACGAGGAGCGCGAGGACGGCGAACACCGTGAGGGCGGCGCGCAGTTGGGAGCGCATGAGGGAGCGGACGTAGGTGTGGCCGAGGGTGGTCTGCTCGTCGATCTCGGTGCGCGGGCGGTAGTAGCCGGAGGCGCGGCGGCGGGTACGGCGGGCGGGGCCGGAGACGACGACGCGCCGCTCGACGGGGTCCTGAGGCATGGCGCTAGGGCCTCCTCATCAGCAGGTCCCGCAGTTCGCGGGCGTGGCGGCGGCTGACCTGGAGTTCCTCGCCGCCGACCAGGACGCTCACCGTGCCCGCGTCCAGCCGGAGTTCGCCTATGTGGCGCAGGGCGACGAGGTGGCGGCGGTGGATGCGGACGAAGCCGCGGGCGCGCCAGCGCTCCTCCAGGGTGGACAGGGGGATGCGGACGAGGTGGCTGCCGCGGTCGGTGTGCAGACGGGCGTAGTCGCCCTGGGCCTCGACGTGGGTGATGTCATCGACGGCGACGAAGCGTGTCACGCCGCCGAGTTCGACGGGTATGTGGTCCGGGTCGGGCTCGTGGACGGGGATGCGCGGGGCGGCGCCGCGCAGTTCGGCGGCGCGCCGCACGGCCTCGGCGAGGCGTTCCTTGCGGACGGGTTTGAGGACGTAGTCGACGGCCTTCAGGTCGAAGGCCTGGACGGCGAAGTCCTCGTGGGCGGTGACGAAGACGACCAGCGGGGGCCTGGCGAAGCCGGTGAGGAGGCGGGCCAGGTCGAGGCCGTCGAGGCCGGGCATCTGGATGTCGAGGAAGACGACGTCGATGGCCTCGGGGCCCGCGGGGCCGGACTCCAGGGCGCGGTTGATGCGGCGCAGCGCCTCGGTCGCGTCGCCGGCGCCCTCCACGCTGCCGATCCGCGGATCCGCGGTGAGCAGGTAGAGCAGCTCTTCCAGCGAGGGGCGTTCGTCGTCGACGGCGAGGGCACGCAGCATGAAGGTGGAGTGTAGGGGCGATCCGCACCGCTGGACATGTACCGGGGTGTGGACGTATGCGCTGGATACAGTGCCCGCTTGACTTCCTCCCCCTCGTGAACGAGGGGGATTCCTACGGCTCGCGCCGTGGGGTTTTCTGCTTCGTCGCCGGCTGCCCGCCCGGAGTTCTCCGTTGAGGTCTTACACCGGCTCCACAGACCGACACCGCC
Organism: Streptomyces sp. NPDC050263; assembly: GCF_040655955.1. Lineage (NCBI taxonomy): Bacteria > Bacillati > Actinomycetota > Actinomycetes > Kitasatosporales > Streptomycetaceae > Streptomyces > Streptomyces sp. NPDC050263. The sequence goes on from NZ_JBFAKW010000183.1 coordinate 14,240, forward strand.
AGCCCGGCGGCCAGAAGGTTGTTCGCCGCGTTCACGTCCCGGTCATGGGCCGTCCCGCAGCCGTCGCACGTCCACGTACGGACGCTGAGCGGCATCTTCCCCTGCAAGGCGCCGCACGCGGAGCACAGCCTGGAAGAAGGGAAGAAGCGGTCCACGGCGATCAATTCCCGCCCGTACCAGGCGGCCTTGTACTCCAGCATGGAGCGGAACTCGCTCCAGCTCGCGTCCGAGATCGCCCGGGCGAGTGTGTGGTTGCTGACCATGTTGCGCACGGTCAGGTCCTCGATCACGAGCGTTTGGTTTTCACGCACGAGTCGGGTGGTGAGCTTGTGCAGGTGGTCGCGGCGGCGGTCGGCGATCCGGACGTGGATCCCGGCGACCTTGCGCCGGGCTTTGCGCCGGTTGGCGCCGTCACCTTTGGCCTTGCGGGACAGCTCGCGCTGGGCCCTGGCAAGACGGACACGGTCACGGCGCTCGTGCCGGGGATTGCCGACCTTCTCCCCTGTGGAGAGGGTCAGGAGGTGGTCCAGGCCGACGTCGACCCCGACCGCCGTGTCAACGGTGGGAAGCGGCCCGACGGTGGGGTCGTCGCACAGCATGGAGACGAACCAGCGTCCGGCTGCGTCCTGCGACACGGTCACGGTGGACGGCTGCACCCCTTCGGGCAGCGGCCGGGACCACACGATGTCCAGCGGGTCCGCCATCTTCGCCAGCGTCAGCCTGCCGCCGTGGAAACGGAAACCGCTGGTGGTGTACTCGGCGGACCTGCGGGACTTCTTCCGCGACTTGAAACGCGGGTACTTCGCCCGCCTGGCGAAGAAAAGGGTGAACGCGCTCTGCAGGTGCCGCAGTGTCTGCTGCAACGGCACCGAGGAGACATCATTGAGGAACGCCAGTTCCTCGGTCTTCTTCCACGCCGTCAGCATGGCCGAGGTGGCGTTGTAGTTGACCCTCTCCTGCCGCGTCCACGCCTCGGTACGGGCCGCCAGCGCGAGGTTGTAGACCTTCCGCACGCACCCGAACGTGCGCGACAGCTCGGCTGCCTGCGCATCGGTCGGACGGAAGCGGTACTTGAACGCCCGCTTCACATGGTTCGTGGTCACGCTCACAAACTAGTGCCGCGGCAGGCAACGTTCGCCCCGTCGCGACGCCCGGCACGCACTCTCGCCGCACCGGCCGAAAGCCCAAGTACGTCCAGTACGAG
>NZ_JBFAKW010000184.1:0-15192 GCF_040655955.1 Streptomyces sp. NPDC050263
GACGGGGCACGGGGGGGGCGAGCCGGGCCGCCGCACGCGGTACGGGCGGCGGCCGCGGCTTCGCTATCGCAACCGGCATGGCTCAGGCCGCGCGTCCGGCGGTCTTCCTGCGGCGCAGGGCGTAGAGGCCGGTGCCGGCGACGGCGAGGACGCCGAGTCCGGCGGCGGTCGCCGAGGGCCCGGCGAGGGCGCCGCCGCCGGTGTGCACCCCGCCGCTGGGCTTTTCGTGACCGCCCCAGGAGTCCTCGTCCTTGCCGGCTTCCTTGTCGGCTTCGTTGTCCGCGTCCGCGTCCCTGAGGGCGCCGCCGCCGGTGTGCACCCCGCCGTGCGGCTTGTCGTGCTCCTCCTTGCTGTAGGAGGAGTCGTCGTGGTCCGTGTCACCGGCGGCCGCGTGGACGCCGGGGGCGCCGACGACGAGGGCGGCACACGCCGCCGCGGTGGCCAGGATCATGCGAGCAGAACGCATCTGATGGTCCTTCCGCCACGGCCGGGCAGCCGACGCCTCGTCAGCTGACAGGACCCGACCGGGACGTGATCCACCGTCAGCCGCCCGCCGCCGCAGCACCACTCGGGACGTTCACACGGGTGAAGCCCACGGGAACCGCACGGGATGGGAACGGGATCAGCCGAGCGCCAGCCCGGTGTTCAGGACCTGACGCAGCGTCGACTCGGGGGCCGGGTCCGGACCCGGCGACCGCCAGGCGACGAACCCGTCGGGACGGACGAGCACCGCGCCCCCGCGGACCGTGCCGTGGCGCTCCGCCCAGTCGGCGTCGCCCTCCGGCACCAGGTCGGCCCCGGAGCCGGCGCCCACCCGGTACGACCTGAGCGGGAGGACCAGCTCCTCGGCGAGGGCTTCGGCGGCCTCGTGCCAGCCGCTCGGCCCGTCGGCGTCGCTGAGCAGCACCAGGGACCGCTCGTAGAGGTCGAGCGTGGAGATCCGCTCGTCGCCGCGCCGCACCCACAGGTGCGGCGCCCTGCTGCCGGGCTCGCCGGTCAGGTCGAGGCCCTCCGGAACGACCGGGGAGGCGGGATCGGCGCCGACCACGGCGCCCTGCGGGTAGCGGTAGCCGAGGGCCACGTTGAGGATGCCGCGCTGGGGACCGCCTCCGCCGCCCGCGCCGGGCGGCGGCGCGAATCCGGGGTGGCTGTGCTCCGCCGACCGGACGGCGGCCCGGGCGCTGGTGGCCTCCGCGACGGGGCGGCGCTCGGCGTCGTAGCTGTCCAGCAGGCGCTCCCCCGCCCAGCCGTCGATGACCGCGGCCAGCTTCCAGGCGAGGTTGTGGGCGTCCTGGATACCGGTGTTGGAGCCGAAGGCCCCGGTCGGGGACATCTCGTGGGCCGAGTCGCCGGCGAGGAACACGCGCCCCGAGCGGTAGCTGCGGGCGACGCGCTGGGCGGCGTGCCAGGGCGCCTTGCCGGTGATCTCCACGTCGAGGTCGGCGACCCCGACCGCCCGCCGGATGTGCTCGACGCACCGCTCGTCGGTGAACTCCTCCAGGGTTTCGCCCTGTTCGGGGTGCCAGGGGGCGTGGAAGACCCAGTTCTCTCGGTTGTCCACCGGCAGCAGGGCGCCGTCGGCGTCCGGGCTGGTCAGGTAGCAGACGATGAAGCGGCGGTCGCCCACGACCTCGGCGAGGCCGCGGGAGCGGAAGGTCAGGCTGACGTTGTGGAACAGGTCGCCGGGGCCGCTCTGGCCGATGCCGAGCTGCTCGCGGACGGGGCTGCGGGGGCCGTCGGCGGCGACGAGGTAGTCCGCGCGGACGGTGAGGTGCTCGCCGGTGTCCCGGCTCTTCGCCACGGCGGTGACGCCTTGGGGGTCGGCCTCGAACGACATCAGCTCGGTGGAGAACCGGAGGTCCCCGCCGAGCCGCTCGGCGTGGTCGAGCAGGACCGGCTCCAGGTCGTTCTGGCTGCACAGGCACCAGGCGCTGGGGCTGAAGCGGGCCAGTCCGCCGCCCGGGTCGATGTCCTTGAACAGCCACTCCCCCGCGTCGCCGACCAGGGTGGGCGCCTGCAGGATGCCGTGGTTGTCGGCCAGCGTGGCGGCCGCGTCCTGGATGGCCCGCTCGACCCCGGCCACCCGGAACAGCTCCATCGTGCGGACGTTGTTGCCGCGGCCGCGTGGGTGGATGGAGGTGCCGGAGTGGCGCTCCAGCAGCACGTGCGGCACCCCCAGCCTGCCCAGGAACAGCGAGGTCGCCAGACCGACCAGGGAGCCGCCGACGATGAGGACCGGGACCCTGAGGGTGCGGGGACCGGCCTCTTCGGCTCGTTCGTTCATCACTCTCGCCTCCAGCGCGTCGTGTCCGCCGACCCGGCCGGATACGGCGGAGATCCTCATGCATGCCCCGTGGAGCTGACGGTGCTTCAGGCTTCACCCGCCTGCGTCGCGCCGCCGGCGGGCCGACCCCCGGCCGGGACGGGCCGGACGGAACCGGTGGAAACCCTGAGCACCGGGCACGGCTCGGGCTAGCCTCGATCTCCCGTCCAGTGCGAACTGACTTACGACGAACATCACTTCGGGAGTTCCGTGTCCGACCAGTTGCCGCCCCCGCCGAACCCCGCGGCGAACCCCTTGGCGAACCCTTTGGCGAACCCCGTGGCGAACGAGGGCGCCGCGCTCCGGCAGACCGGCGCGGCTCCGCTTCGGATCGGCGACCCGGGCCGCGTCGGCCCCTTCGTACCGGTGGCGCTGCTGGGCAGCGGCGGGATGGGGCGCGTCTATCTGGCGCGGGCCGCGGACGACGGTCCCGGGCTGTTCGCGGTGAAGGTGATCCGGCCGGAGTACGCCGAGGACGTCCGGTTCCAGCGCCGGTTCGAACGCGAGGCGTCGGTGCACGGCCGGCTCGGTCCGCCGCACGCGCCGAGGTTATGCGGCACCGGCTGGGACGACCGGCTGCTGTGGATGGCCACCGAGTACGTCCCCGGGCTGGACCTGGCCGACGCCGTGCGCGGGGGCGGCGCGCTGCCGGCGGCCACGGTGTGGCGGCTGGTGGCCGAGCTGGGCCGGGCGCTCACCGCCCTCGCCGCCGTGGGAGTCGTCCACCGGGACCTGAAGCCGTCCAACGTACTGCTGTCGCCGCAGGGCGCGCATGTGATCGACTTCGGGATCTCCAAGGCGCTGGACGCGAGCGCCATCACCGGCACGGGCAACCGGGTCGGCACCGCGGCCTACATGTCGCCGGAGTACCTGCGCACGGGCCACTGCGACACGGCGTCGGACGTGTTCTCACTGGCCGGCTCCCTGCTCTACGCGGCCACCGGGCGGGCCCCCTTCGGCGACGGCACCGGTGTCGACGTCATGCACCGCGTGGCGTTCGAGCAGCCGAACCCGGAGGTGACCGGCGCGGTCTCGGAGGTCGACCCGGAGCTGGGGGCGCTGCTGACCGCCTGTCTGGCGAAGGAGCCCGAGCGGCGCCCGACCCCACGGCAGCTGATCGACACGGCCGGTGCGCGTGCCTCGGCCCCCGGCTGGCCGGAACCGCTGCACGGCCAGGTGCTGGCCCGGCAGCGCGCGTACGAGACGCTGTGCCGCCTGCCCGTGGAGCGGGCGGAACGCCTGCAGCCGTCGGACGACAGGGTGAAGCCGGTACCGGCGTCCCCGCAGCAGAGCCCCGCACCCGAGGCCCCGACGCCCGCGCCGTCCGCCGTAGCGCCCACCTCGACCACGGCGGTGCGGCCGCCGGTGCGCCGGAAGCGGATCCTGGCCGCCGCGGCGGGCACCGCCCTGTGCGCCGTCGCCGCGGGCGCCTTCGTGCTCATCCGCACGGACGGCCCCGCCGGCGCCGCCGCGCCGGAGGCCGTCGCGTCGGCCGACGGCACCCGCACCGGGGAGCCGTCCGGCGACGACGGTTCGTCAGGCGCCCCCGTCGCCACGGCCCGGACCTCCGCCCCGGGCGCGTCCGACAGCCTCGCCGACGTCACGGACGACGCCGTCGACCCGTCGCCCGAAGCCTTCGTCACCGCCACGGACGGCGCACGGACCACCCCCGCCGCCCCCGTCGGCGACACCAGCCCCTCCGCCGACCCGGTCACGACCGCGCCCGGCGCCCCGGCCTGGATCACCGACTGCACGTACTACGCGGGCAACGGCCGCACCGACCTGGGAGACAGCGGCAACCGGGTCGTACAACTCCAGTGCATGCTCACCAGACGCGGCTACGCCGTGGGCGGTTCGGGCGTCGACGGCGACTTCGGCCCCGACACGGAGACGGCGGTCCGCAGCTTCCAGAGCGACAAGGGACTGGCGGTCGACGGCATCGTCGGCAAGAACACCTGGGGCGCGCTGCGCGCCTCCGACTGACGTCCGAGCGGTCGACGGGCGCTCAGCGGCCGATGTAGAAGCGGACGGTCGTGCCGTCGTCGCCGGTGTGCAGGCGCACCAGGTCGGTCACGCAGTGGACCAGCAGCAGACCGCGGCCGCCGATCTGACCGCGGGCGGGCGTGCGGCGCCCGGCCAGCGGATCGGCCAGCCGGCCCGCGTCACGGACCTCGCAGACGACCTGTCCGGCCTCGGCCCAGACGGCGAGGGTGCCCCGTCCGTCGCCGTGCACCACGCTGTTGGTGGTCAGTTCCGCCGCCGCCAGCTCGGCGTCCGCCAGCCGCTGCCCCGCGAGGCCCAGTCGCCCGGCCTGGCCGACGGCGAAGGCACGCACCGCGAACAGGTCGTCGGGGCCGAAGGAGAACACGGCGGCGTCCGGCGCGGGCACCAGCGCCTCGTTGTAGCGGGCGAGGACGGAGGGCCAGTCGTAGACGTCGCTGGCCCGTTCCGCGCCGTCGGCGATGACGGTCGGGTGGGTGATCCGCGCATCGGCCAGGACCCGCTCGTCCAGCCGGGTCGCGTCGTAGGGGCACAGGATGGTGACCGACCGGCCTTCGAAGGCCGCGTTGATCAGCGCCTCGTGCTGCGCGCACGCCGGATACTCCACCGCGCTGCGGCCCGCCCAGACCGGCTCGCCGATGATCCGCACCCGGCCGCGCGGATGGGCGTCGGCGAACGCGCGCAGCACCGTGGGGATGATCCGGCCCGGGTTGCGGCCCGCCTCGGCCATGTCCAGCAGACGGACTCCGCGGGCGTCGGCGCCCAGTCCCACGGCGATCAGCTCCAGGTGGGGGCCGGGCACCGCGACCGCCACCGGCTCGCCGACGTCCAGGCCCTCCTGAACGAACGACACCGTCCGGTCCACGTACTCCTGTTCGGTGCGGTAGAGCAGCGCGGGGTGCAGCAGCCCGAGCCCGTCGACTCCCTGCGAGGCGTCCACCACCCGCGGCCTCCTTCGGTATCGGCCTGCGCCCACCGAAAGCAGCGTAACGCCGCTCCGCAGGGCGGCAGGTGGATCTCCGGGGCGGGACGTAGCGTGGCGGGTACAGCAAGGCGGACGCGGACGACGGCCGAACCCATGGTGACGTGATGTGTTGGAGTGCGACGGCCGATCTGGTGGCGGGCGCCGGGGTGGCGGCCGTCGGAGTGGCCTGTGTGACGGGTGCGCGCGACAGCCGGGACCTTCCGCTGGCGGCGCTGCCGCTGCTGCTCGGGGCGCACCAGATCGTGGAGGCGATGGTCTGGGACTCGGGCGGCGGCAGCGGAGCGGCCACCGTCCTGTGGGCCGTGATGGCGATGCCGCTGCTGACGGTGTGGGTGCCGGCGGCGGTGTGGTGCGCCGCCCCGCCGTCCGCACGGCGCAGGCTGACGGTGCTGTTCGCGGTCGGCGTCGTGAGCGCCGCGGCGCTCGCGCACGGGATCGCCGTCGGCCCGGTGACGGCCGAGATCCGCGGTCGCACGGTCGGCTACACCCTCGACCTTCCGCACCCCGCGTTGCTCGTCGCGGGCTATCTCCTGGCCACCGTCGGCTCGCTGCTGCTCTCCGGCGACCGGGGGCTGCTGGTCCTGGGGGTGGTGGTCGGCGTGGGCGCGGCGGTCTGCTTCACGCTGTGGCGGCTGGAGTTCGTCTCGACCTGGTGTGCGTTCGCGGCCCTGTGGTCGGTGCTGCTGCTCGGCTGGATCCGCCGCCGGAGGCCCATAGAGGTGATGTGAGTCACATCCTACGATGACTGCAACTTTGATTGAAAGTTTTGTCATCTAGGCTCACAAATCCTTCCGCCCCTCAGCAGGCAACTGGAGCGTTCCTCCATGACCGACCGGTCCACTGCCGTGTCCGCCCCGGCCTCCGCCACGGCCGAGTACGCCCGCGTCTACGAAGAGCAGCAGCCGCGCCTCGTCGCCTACGCCCGCTCCCTCACCAGGAACGCCTGGACCGCCGAAGACCTCGTCGCCGAGGCGCACTTCCGCGTGTGGCGGCGACTGGCCGAGGGGCACGAGATCGACAACGTGCCGGCGTACCTGAGGACGACCGTGCGCCATCTCGCGATCGCCTCGGGAACCGCGGTGCGCGAGACGCCGCGGGATCCGCACACCGAGGACCGGGCCGAGACGGGCGCGCACGGCGAGGACCCGGCCGAGCAGGTGTCCTCGGTCGACCTGGTCGTGCGGGTGCTGGGCCAACTGCCCGAGCGCTGGGTGAAGGCGCTGTGGCTCGCGGAGGCGGAGGGCCAACCGCTGGCGGCGATCGGTCCGCAGCTCGGCACGAAGGACGGCGCGACGGCCGTGCTGCTGCACCGCGCGCGGGAAGGCATGCGGCAGGCCTTCCTGCGGGCCCAGACCGGAGCCCCGGAGGACCCCGCGTGCCAGGTCCACTGGGCCCGGATGCCCGCGTACGTGCGCGGCGCCGCGACCGCGCGCCAGGGCGAGCGGCTGCTCGGCCATGTGGACGCGTGCGACGACTGCCGTCAGACGCTCGCCGCGCTGATGCTCACCAACGACCGGCTTCCCGCGCTCGTCGGACCGGCCCTGCTGGTCTTCGCGCTGGGCGGCACCGGCAAGTTCCTCCTGGGCTTCGTCGCGGGGTCGGCCGGTGCGGCGACGGCCGCGGCGGGCGCCGCGGGCGGGCACGGCGCCGGGTTGCTGCACGGGGTGCGCCAGGCCGCGATCGGCGGCTCGAAGGCGCCCGTGACGGCGACGGCCGGCGCGCTCGCGGCGGGCGCCGCGGCGGTCTGCCTCATCCTCGGCGGGGCCGACGCCGCTCCGATACCCGGGCAGCGCCCCCCGGTGGCCGAGGCGCCCACGCTGCGGGTGCCGGTGGCCGAGGAGCCGCCGACGCAGACCGTCGTCCGGGCCGAGGCCGCCGAGGACCGCGGCCCGTCCGCGCCGGCAGCCGGACCAGGGCAGACGGCCCCGGCCCGGAAGGCCGTCACGAACGCGCCCGCCACACCCTCGGACACCGCCGGAACCGACGACACCGACGACGCTTCCGGCGGAACGGGAACCCCCCTCCCGCAGGCTCCCGACGGGGACTCGGCCGAGAAGCCCGCGCAGCCCGAGGACCCGGCTCCGTCGGCCGACGAGGACACGCCAAAAGCACCGAAGCCCCCCGCCCCGGCCCCCGAGACCCCGGAACCCCAAGCACCGGAACCCGAGACTCCGCAGACGACGGACCCGGACCCCGGCACCGTGGACGACGGCGACGACGAGGGCCCCGCGGCCGACGAACCCGGCTGCGCGACCGGCGCACGGGACTCCGGCACCGGACACGGCGCGGGCCACGGCGGCAGACGGAACCGGAGTGCCCACACGTCCGTCACGACCACGACACAGGATGTCGAAACGTCCCTACAAACCCGGTGACATCATCGACGCGCGGCTCCGCGGTCATGCCGCCGGAGCGCGCTGCCGAGCCGCCGCTCCGACCGCCACCGTCCTGTTCGACGCCCTGTTCGCCGCCGGCGCGGACGGCTCACAGGGGGCGGCGGACGGTGGTCAGCCGTTGGAGTAGCGGCCCGCCTGGGCGAGGATCGCCTCCGGGTCGTCGGTCGGCGGGTAGATCCAGAGCGCGTTGATGTTGTGCTTGAGCGTCTTGGCCTCCTCACCGGTCAGCGCGATCTCGCGGTCCCAGCCCTGGGTGAAAACGGCGCCGGCGGGGCCGAGGTCGAGGCACGTGACGTAAGGGTCGGCGGTGAAGGGCAGCGGGGCGGTGCCCAGCAGGTCGGCCGCCACGTTGTGGCCGGCGAACTTGCCCATGGGCAGGGCGTGCTGGCAGGACTGCGTCGCGGAGTGACCGTCCTCCACGGCGGCCAGCGCGGTGTCGCCGGCCGCGTAGACGTCGGGCACGCCGACGACCCGCAGGTGCTCGTCCACGGTCAGTCGGCCCAACCGGTCGCGCTCACCGGGGATCTGGGCCGTGAGCGGGCTCGCGGCCATGCCGGCCGTCCACACGACGGTCGCAGCGGGGATCACTTCGCCGTCCGAGAGCGTGACCTCCTGGCCGGTCACCGATGCCACGGTGCGGCCCAGCCGACGCTCGATCTTCAGCTCGTCGAAGGCGTCCTCGATGTTCGGGCGTGGGCCCGGGCCGAGTTCCGGGCCCACGACGTCGGCGCGGTCGACCATGACGACCCGGACGTCCTCGGCGCCGAGGTGGCGGTCGGCGATGGCCTGGAGGCGTCCGCTCAGTGCGGTGGCGATCTCCACGCCGGTGAAGCCGGCGCCGACGACGACGGCCGTGAAGCGGCCCTGCGAGGGGCTCCGGCCGGGCAGCCGTCGCACGTGGTTGTCGAGCGCGGCCGCCGCGGAGAGAGTGTCGACGTCGAAGATCTCCTGCGCGCCCGGGAAGTCGGGCCGCACGACCTGGCTGCCCGTGGCCAGCACCAGCTTGTCGTAGGAGAGGTCCAGTTCCTCGCCCGAACGTCCGAGGGCACGCACGGTGTGCGCCTCGGTGTCGATCCCGGTGACGGTCGCCGTGATGCGGCGGACGCCGATCGGGCCGAGGACGCGGTCGAGGGCGACCCGCATGCCGTCGGGGGCGTCCTCGTAGAGGCGGGGGCGCATGACCAGATCGTCGCCGCCGCTGACGAGGGTCACCCGCAGTTCGTCACCGGGGGCGCCGGCCTCCCGGGCGGCGCGCACGGCTCCTGCCGCACTCCACACGCCGGCGAAGCCGCCACCGATGATCAGGACATCCTTCATGAACTTCTCCGTTTTCGAAGCCGAAGCGATGAGCCGGTGCGCCACGGGCCGGTGCGCCATGAACGGGGGTTTTCCATGGACAGGGGCGCCGTGGGCAGGGGCTGTCTACTGCGGCGGCCTCACACAGGGCCCGCACCGCACATCCTGGACGCTACATATCCTGGATATTTGATGTCAAGATTTTCAACGGCGACGCCCGGTCGGCGCCATGCCTCGATCATGGCCATGCAATGTCCACGATCGTGGACATGTAATGTCCGTAATATGCGAATGGCTAAAGGTGTCGAGTGGGCTCTGCACACCCTGTTGAACCTGGACATGATCGGCGGCGGCCCGGTGGGCAGCGGCCAGCTCGCCGAGGCCCACGGCCTGTCCGCCTCCTACCTCAACAAGCAGTTGCAGCAGCTCGCCCGGGCCGGGCTCGTGGTCTCCGTGCCGGGGCCGCGCGGGGGTTTCCGACTGGCCAGACCCCTCGAGGACATCACCCTCCTGGACGTGGTGGAGGCCATCGAGGGGAGCACGAAGATCTTTCACTGCACCGAGATCCGCTGCGGCGGCAGAATCGGCGCACTGTCACCGCCGCCCACGGGCGCCTGTGCGGTCAACGCGGCCATGCGTCGCGCGGAACAGGCGTGGTACCAGGCACTGGCCGCCCAGACCCTCGCCGAGATCAGGGCGGAGGTCGACAGCCCGTCGGTCCGCCAGATCGTGCGCTCCGCGCTGGAATGACCGCACAGTCCGGTCCGACCATCCCCTCGGCCGGCTCGGCCGCCCGGGCAGGGACGTCGAAGCCTGCCACCACGCCATGGCGAAGGACGCGGGCTCCGGCGCGTCCATGCGTGCACCACGAACATACCGTGTGACTCAACACCTTGTCACACGGATCCAGGTCTCCCCGGTCATCTTCTGGACGTGGTGTGCTCAACCATGTTCTGTCCGTCCATGGTTGAGCACCACATGGATCGGGCCGCCTGCCGCATGGACCCTTGATTCCGACACCGTTTCACGACCGCACCGGGGAGCCTGCGATGAAAGAAGCGAAAGAGACGACCGTGCCCGATCTGCGCGGAAAGCTGGCCGTGGTGACGGGGGCGAGCGACGGTGTGGGGCTGGCGCTGGCCGGACGGCTCGCCCGCGCCGGCGCCGAAGTGGTGCTGCCGGTCCGCAACCCGGCCAAGGGCGCCGCCGTACAGACGCGGTTGGCGGTCGCGCTGCTGGGCGACGAGACGGCCTTCACGGGACCGGCCCGCAGTGCGCACTACCGCTGGTTCACCGATCCCGCCTCCCGGCTGATCCATCCCGAGAGCGACCACGCCGCGCAGAGCCGTCTGCTGGTGGCGAATCTGCAAGGCGCGTACGGCCGGGACGGGGCCGGCTCGCGCACCGCCGACCTCGTCGACACGCTCCGGGCGGCCGACCCGGAGTTCACGGCGCTCTGGAGTGAGCACCCGGTGCTCGGACCGTACTGCGCGGCCAACCGTTTCCGGCACTCGAAGGTGGGGCCCCTCGAACTGCACTGTCAGACACTCGTCGACCCCGACCAGTCACAACGTCTTGTGGTGTTCACCGCGATACCGGGCACGGAGAGCCACGAGAGCCTCAGGAGCCCCCTAGGGGGCTGAAGGTCGGACACCCGGCGACTCGGCGGCCGTGCGGCCGGGCGCAACCTGCGAGAACGGGTGAATGAGACGCACGTCACATCGGGCTGCCTGTCACAGATCGTGGGGTGATCCCGGTCAGTAGTGTGTATCCGCAACACGGCAAGGAGAGAACACCGTGGAATCGCGTCTCAACTACTTCGGCCACCCCCTCGCGGGCAAGGTGCTGAGGCACATCAACTCGGCGGCAAAGCTGGTCGCCGACTCGACGCTGCCGGCCGCCACCCAGGAGCTGGTGAAGATCCGCGCCAGCCAGATCAACGGCTGCGGCTTCTGCACCGACATGCACACCAAGGAAGCCACGCTCGCCGGTGAGAGCGCACAGCGTCTGCACCTGGTCGCGGCCTGGCGGGAGGCGACGGTGTTCACCGACGCCGAGCGCGCCGCCCTGGAGGTGGCCGAGCAGGGCACCCGCACCGCCGACGCCGCCGGCGGCGTCACCGACGAGGCCTGGGCGAACGCGGTCAAGTACTACGACGAGGACCAGCTCGTGGCTCTGGTCTCCCTCATCGCCGTCATCAACTCCTACAACCGGATCAACCTCATCATCCAGCAGCCTGCGGGCGACTACCAGCCCGGCCAGTTCGGCTGACCGGCCCGTCGGCGTCGGCCGGGCCGACGGTCACGCACGGTCCGTCTCCACGCCGCCCCGACCGACGGCGGGAGACGGACTCTCACACGAAGGAAGGGTTTGTCGTGTCGTACCCTCCGCTGGTCTGTACGGGCGAAAACGTGGACGAGGAACGCACGACGTTCTTCGACAAGCACGACTCCTCTTTCATGGAGTAGCCGATGACACGCCGAATCGCACCGACGGGCTTGAACTCCCTTCCCCGTCCCGTGGCTGTGGTGGTGGGCGCCGGTGGTGTGCTCGGAGCGACGCACGTCGGCGTCGGATACGCGCTGGAGCAGCGCGGATTCGCCCCGGACATGATCATCGGAACCTCGGTGGGCGCGCTCAACGGGGCGATCGCGGCCGCGCATCCCCACAGCGCCGCGCCGTGGCTGGACCAGGTGTGGACCCAGCTGCGTCGCCGTCAGGTGTATCCGCTCGGCTATCTGTCCTCGCGGGCCAGCGTGTTCACCGACCGAGGTCTGCGTCGGCTGATCGCCGGAGCCGGGCTGCCGTCGCGGATCGAGCAGTTGTCCGTCCCGTTCACCGCGGTGGCGATGGACCTCGTCACCGGCGATCCGGTGCTGCTCGACCACGGTGACCTGGAGTCCGCGCTGCTGGCGAGCGCGGCCATTCCCGGCATGCTGCCCCCCGTGGAACGTGCGGGCCGGACCCTCGTCGACGGCGGGGTGATCGCCTATGTCCCGGTGCTGGCGGCCAGGCAGGCGGGGGCGGCCAGCGTGGTCGTCGTGTCGGCCGGGCCGGAGAGCTCGCCGCTGAGCCCCACCTTCTCGCGCCGGAGCGCGGCCGCGATCGCGTCCCGGGCCGGGCTGCTTCTGTTGCACCATCAGATCGAGCGTGACCTGCACGAGGTGTCCGAGCACATCCCGACCGTCGTGCTGCCGACCGGCGTGGAGGCCTGGCCGGCTCCGTGGGACTTCGGCCACTCCAAGCGGCTGATCAGCACCGCCGCCCTCGCCGCGGGGCGCTTCCTCGACGGACTGCACATCAGCGGACCGGGCCTGTACCGGGTGGACGATCCGCCGACGGCACCGGCCGGCCCCGGCGACGCATCGACTTCTTCCGCACTGGAGGTAGGCCCGTGAGCACCATCTCGTTCCTCAACATCGGCATGCACGGACGCGTGAACCCGACGCTGCCGGTCGTCGCCGAGCTCGTCCGGCGCGGCCACACCGTCACCTACCACACGTCGCCCAGCTTCGCTGCCGAGATCGAGGCGACCGGTGCGAAGGTGTGCCTCTACCCCGGGGGCGACCAGCCGATCGCCGATCCGCCCATGCCGGTCACACTGGTGGAGGGGATCGCGCGGACCGCCGTCCGGGTGCTGCCCACGGTGCTCGCCGAGCTGCGCGGCATCCGACCCGATCTGATCGTCCATGACAACGCCTGTCTGTGGGGCGCGATCGCCGCCCGCGAACTGCGGGTGCCGGCGGCGTCGTCGTGCACCACGTTCGCCTACAACCGGCAGGTGCCCAGCCCCACCGGCGCCTCCTGGAGCCTGTTCGCCGCCGGGACGGCTCGGCCCCGCAACGTGCAGGGCTATGTGCGGGCGCGCCGGGAACTGCACCGCCGCTACAACGCGCACGGGCTGCCCCTGGTCGACATGGGCAACATCCGGGCGCCGCTCAATCTGGTCTACACCTCACGGGCGTTCCAGCCCGCCGCCGACGAGTTCGACGACTCCTTCAAGTTCGTCGGCCCGAGCCTCGGCGCCCGTCCGCTCGACCCGTCGTTCCGGATCGAGCGGCTGCACGACCCGGTGCTGTACGCCTCGCTGGGCACGGTGTTCAACTCCGACCCGCAGCTGCTGCGCACCTTCGCCACCGCGCTCGAACCGCTCGGCGGAACCGTGATCGTCTCCACCGGGCAGACCGATCCCGAGGCGCTGGGCCCGTTGCCCGCCAACGTGCTCGCCCTGCACTCCGTGCCGCAGCCGGAGGTGCTGGCCCGGGCGGCGCTGTTCATCACCCACGGCGGGATGAACAGCGCCAACGAGGCCATGTACGCCGGGGTTCCGATGCTGGTGGTCCCGCAGGGCGCCGACCAGCCGCTGGTGGCCCGGCGGGTCGTCGAGCTCGGCGCGGGCCTGTCGATCCGTACCCAGGACGTCGCCAAGGGCACCGTGCGCTCCCTCGCCCGGCGGCTGCTCCACGAGCCGCGGTTCCGGGCGGCCGCGGCCACCCTGCAGGCCGCTCAGCAGGAGGCGGGCGGGTATCGGCACGCGGCGGACGAGCTCGAGCAGTACCTGCGCACGGCCGGCTCGGGCAACCCGTCGGCGCCCGTCGATCCAGCGCAGCGAGGCTGAGCGATGTCCCTCGCCGTATTCGCCCTGCTGCTGTTCTCCGGGATGTCGGAGGCGGCCGGGCGCATCCTGCCGGTCGTGGCGCGCCGGCCCGGCATGTCGCGGCCCGTGGTGGCCGGACTGCTGCTGGCCGGCGGCCTCGTCGAGGCCGCGGTGTTCGCGCTGTGGCCGCTGACCGCGTGGACGCTGGCCGAGCTGGTGGTGTCCCCCGCGCCGACGGGCGACGCGCTCGTGTGGACGCCGGGCCTGCTCGCCCCGCTGCTGCTCTGCGCCGTCCTGGCGTTCCCGTTGCTCGGCCCGCTGCTCCATCTGGTGCTCTTCGTGGGCGTCGGGGCCGGTCTGGCCGAGGCGCTCGCGGAGGCGACCGAGCTGGGCTGGTGGGGCGCCGCCGGGTGCGTGGCCGTCGCCGGGGCCGTGCTCAGCGCCGCGGTGGAGACCGTCCGTCGACTGGTCGTGAGGATCAGTGCGACCGCGCCGCCGGAGGCGATCGCATGAACCACTTCCTGCTCTGGGTCTTCGCGATCGGGCCGGTTCTGCTGGCCGAGGCCCTGCTGGCCCGCTACGAGGTGCTGGCCTACAGCGCCGGCTGGCGGGCCCCCACCACCAAACTCCCCGAGGGCGTGCCCTACGCCCGGGGCGCGGCCCCCGACACTCCCCCGAGCGCCTACCTGGTCTACCTGGACGGCATCGGCAAACGCCGGGTCCGCGACACCCGGGACGGCGGCCAGCTGGTCAAGGCCCTGCTCGCCGGCGCGCCGGAGCTGCGGGTGCTGGGCCAGGTGCAGCCCTACTCGCCGCTGGCCGACCCGCTCTCCGACCGGCCGGTGTGGATATGGCTGCGCCGCCACATCGGGCTGCTGCTGTTCCTGCACAACGTCATGCAGGTCTTCGTCGCCGCCGACCACCGCTACCGGCCCCTGTACAACCGGGCCGTCGGTTCGCAGATCGCCGCCCAGCTCCGGCTGGCCGGATACCAGCCGGACAGCGGCATCCCCGTGGTGCTGCTCAGCTACAGCGGCGGCGCCCAGGTCGCCACGGGCGCGGTCCACGAGCTGCACACCCAGTTGCGCGCCCCGCTGCTGCTGATCACCCTCGGCGGCTTCCACAACGGGGCCAACGACCTCAGCCAGGTCGCGCAGTTGCACCAGCTGACCAGCGCGTACGACCGGATCGAGCGGGTCGGGACCTGGATCTTCCCGCAGCGCTGGCGGCTGCTGCCGCGCAGCGGCTGGAACCGGGCCCGCCGCGCCGGGAAGATCACCGTGCATCGGCTGGATCCGGCCACGCACCTCGGGCCGCGCAGCTACATCAGCGCGGAGGGCCGACTCCCGGACGGCCAGAGCTATCTCGAACACACCACCGACATCGTGATCGCCGTCATCCGCGCCCAACTCGGCACGAGCGAGGCGACGGACCGCCAGGTGCCTTGAGGCCTCCGCCGCTTCGAAGGGCCGCGTCGAAGGGCCGCGTCGAAGGGCCGGATCGACGGGCCGGATCGACGGGCCGGATCGACGGGCCGGATCGACGGGCCGGATCGACGGGCCGGATCGACGGGCCGCCCACCGAGGCGGGCGGC
>NZ_JBFAKW010000185.1:0-15054 GCF_040655955.1 Streptomyces sp. NPDC050263
ATCCGCCGCTACATCATCTGGCGAAACCGCCATGCCGACGACCGGCGCCTACGCGCCGTCGTCGACAGGGCAAACGTTGCCTGATCCGGCACTAGCCGTCGGGTGAGTTCGCTGTTCTCGGCCCGCAGATGCTTGATGCGCGCGAGCGCGATCTCCAGACGTCGCTGGATGGACGTGGCCGATGCGGGTTGCGAGCCGGTCCGCTGGCCGGAGGGCTGCCGGTTCTTCGGCTCGGTGGCCGCATGCATCGGAACAGGCGGCGCAATCGCCCTGGCAGGCGGCGCGGCGGTGCTGACCGCCAGCTGGATTCTCACCTGGCACCCGCCCACCTCCCCGGTCCCCGTCCCGAACTACTCAACGGGATCAGAGAACGGCACCGAACAGCATGCGTATAGTTCTCCTGCGCAGTAACCGTCGCAGGTCGGGTCGGCCGCGAGCCGTCACGCACCCCACCCCCACGTCTCTCTGCCGGTCGTTGCGGACCACGGACGGGATCTTGAGACCACGAGCAGCCCAGGGCAGGCTCATGCCGCATGATCGTTGAATTCGCGAAAGGCAACCTGCACGGGAGACCGTGGCGGGACCGCAAGGCGCTGCTCTGGAAACTCGACGGCTTGTCCGAATACGACGCCCGCCGACCTTTGACGGCGACCGGGACCAACCTCCTCGGCCTGGTGAAACACGTGGCCACCGTCGAGGCCAGGTACTTCGGCGAGGTCTTCGACCGCCCTTCCCCGGAACCGCTGCCCCGATGGCAGGACTACAACGGCAGCGACCTGTGGGCGGCCGAGGACGAGACCCGCGATCAGATCATCGCGTTCTGCCGGCGCACGTGGGAACACTCGGACGCGACGATCGACGAGCTTCCCCTCGACGCCCCCGGCCACGTGCCGTGGTGGCCGGAGCCTTGTCCCAACACGAACCTGTTCGCCGTCATGGTCCATGTCCTCGGCGAGTCCAACCGGCATGCCGGGCACGCCGACATCCTGCGCGAGGGCCTCGACGGCCGGTGATGGCGACATTTGAATCTCCCCACCCCCTGCTCGGGGGTGACCCCACACCTGCTCAGTGGATCTCCCCACGCATCCGGCACCTGACCTGCGGACGGGCGCCACAAGGGAGGGGCCGCCCGATAGCCAGCCAGGTCCAGGGGCGGGGCGGACTGTCCAGGGTGGCCGGAGGCCATCGCGGAGCGACGCCGAAGGCGCCCTTGACCGGCCGGCACGGCCCGCACACTCCACGAGCGGGCGGCCCCGGCCGGAAACACGCTCGCCGCTCGTTGAAGCTCCCCACTCCCGTTGAACGGCGGACCGAGTGAGGCGACGAGCGGCCCTGGTCGTTTTCAGAGATCCCCATCACCGGACCGGGGTGCGCCCCGAACACGAGCAGCAGATCGACGAGGAAGCCCGCGCAGCCTACTGCGCGAAGATCGAGCAGGCCGCCAGGTCGGCCGCATCGATCAAGGCTTAGTACTCCAGTTGCGGTTCTCCATATGCCCTGTTCAGGGGCATTTTGGGTGAGTGCAGTGGGCTGATCGCGGGCCTGTGTTCTCTTCCCCGGCACCCCTCGATCGTGTGCAGCCGGCGCTGATAGTGGCAACTGTCTGAGCAGCCTCCGGGCGTGATCGACGAGCGTGTAGTTGAGATCTGGAACGACGAGCTCGAGGAACTGTTCCTGCGTACCGGCCACCGCTTCAGGCGCGTCGAGCCGCGTCGCAGGATGCGTGACTACATTCGCGGGCTGCTGGGGCCGGTCGGCCGCAAAAACAGCTGGCAGCTGGCCGCCTCCAGAGGCTCCTCAACGGTGCCCGCTGGGACGCCGATGAACTCCGCGACGACCTCCAGCGTTACGTAGCCGAACGGCTCGGCGAGCCCGACGGCATTCTCATTCTCGACGACACCGGCTTCCTCAAGAAAGGCACCACGTCGGCCGGCGTGCAGCGCCAGTACTCCGGCACCGCCGGGGCTCGTAAATGAATAACTGTCAGGGTTGGGCGGTGGGGATGTGCTCGCCGGACGAGAGGCGAGCCTGCAGTTGTTCGAGGCTGCGTGCTGGTGAACCGGGTATCGGCGTGACGAGCGACGGCGGGGCGCACCTCAGGCTGTCAGGGACTTCCACAGGGTGATCGGGCGGTCCTCGACCGCGACCTGATCATTGTGCCCGTGGCCGTCGGCGATGGAGATGATCCGGTATTTCTGTTGGTGGAACACCCAGAACAGGCTCAGCCCGTTGATGCGTTGCATGTCCGGCACGGCAAGGAACTCGTCCACTCGGGGGATGCCGGCCAGTGACTGCCACAGGCTGAGCGAACGGTCGCCGCGTTCGATGACGTCGTTGTGTGCGGAGCCGTCGGCGATCGAGATCAGCCGGTAGACCTGCTGCCCCAGGGAGGAGTGGAAGAGCCAGTAGTGGCTCTTCCCGTTCTGACGCTGCATGTCGGGCATCGGCAGGAAGGCGTCCACCTGCGCGATTCCGTTGAACGAGGCCCAGGCCGAGATCGGCCGGTCGGGCCGGTCGACGGCGGCTGCCGCCTCGGGGGCGAGCCCGGACTCCGCTCCGTCCGCGACCGAGATCAGCCGGTAGACCTGGCGGCCTTCCACGGTGTGGAACAGCCAGTACCGGCTCCGGCCGTTGACGCGCTGCTCGTCCGGCACCGGCAGGATCGCGTCCACCTTCGACACGCCGTCGTAGCACGGCCAGGTAGTCAGGGGCCGGTCGGGGCGCTCGACGACGTCCTTGTGCTCGTCGCCGTCGGCGATGGAGATGGTGCGGCAGACCGGTCCGTCGCCGCCGGTCCCGTAGGCCCAGTACCAGCTCTTGCCCTGGTCCCGCCCGCGATCGGGGATCGGCAGGAAGGCGTCGGTCGGCCGGACCGTGTCCGGGAGCTTGTCGGTGAGGCGGCCGTCGCCCAGCAGCCGCAGTGTGGTGAGCGAGGGGACGAAGGCGTAGACCGAGCCCTCGGTGGTGACGAACTGGTGGAAGCTCAGCTCGGTCGTCGCGTTGGGGCTCTCGAAGGCGACCTTGCCCGTGGGGCCGACCATCGGGTCGGGGCCGGGCTTCGCCGGGCGGTTCGGCGGGAAGTCGACGTTGTTGATCCAGCTCTTCTGGATGAACTCGAACTGCTCGACCAGGTCGGACTGGTAGCAGACGAAGAGCAGTCCGCGCGGGTGGTCGGGGCCGCCGGGGCCGTCCGAGGCCGGGTCGAAGGGCGCGCCGTAGGGGGCGCCGCGGCGGATGATCCGGCGTCGGTCCATGACCGGGTTCTCGGGGAATGGCTCCGTGCCGGGCTTCTCCTGCAGGCCGTCCCGGGGGTTGGTCTTGCGCAGGTGGGAGAAGAGCGGGGTGGTGAACCCCTCGGGGTCGTTGCGGTAGCCGAAGTCGTTGTCCTGGCTCGCGAGGGCGTTGTCCGGCATGTCGGCGTGCGGGCACTTGGCGACGGGCGTGCCCGAGCGCCAGCGGCCCACCAGGCGGGCGGCCAGCCATTCGGTGGTCGCCTCGTCCGGCACCGCCTTGGCCTTCCTCAGGACCTTCAATTGCGCCGTGACCTGGGCCCACCAGCCCGGGACGTCCTGACCGAGCCGGCGCACCACCTGGAAGCTGCCGTTGCCCGCCCATTCGGGCATCTCGTCGTACGGAATCCCGCCGACCCGGTCGTGCCCGATGACGAATTCGCCGGGCGGGATCAGCCGGGTGCCCGGGTGGTCCTTGACGTACTCCGGCCGCTTCGGGTCGGGCTCGTCGAAGCCGAAGACCCCCGGCTCGCTGACCCCGTCCTTGAAGCCGAAGTGTTCCTTTCCGCGGCGGGTGCCCGGCAGTGTGGCGCCGTTCTGCTGGAAGACGATCACGATCTTGGCCTGCGCGGATGCCTCGCGCTGGGCGGTCAACGCGTCCTGGAGCCCCTCGGCGGTGTCGGAGGCGACGGTGATCACAGCGTGCACGGTCTGGCCCTTACCGTCCCCGAACAGCCAGTTCTCGGGTGAGCTGTCGCCGGTGTCGCCCAGTGAGCGCTTGTGGGACCCCTCCTTGAACGCCTCCAGAGTGCCGCCCTTGGGTACCGAGGGCAGGGGGTCCTTGCCGCCGTTGAGGACCTTCAGGCCCTCGTAGGTGAAG
The DNA here is from genome assembly GCF_040655955.1 of Streptomyces sp. NPDC050263. Lineage (NCBI taxonomy): Bacteria > Bacillati > Actinomycetota > Actinomycetes > Kitasatosporales > Streptomycetaceae > Streptomyces > Streptomyces sp. NPDC050263. The sequence goes on from NZ_JBFAKW010000185.1 coordinate 4,111, forward strand.
CTGACGTTCGTCCAGGTGGCCTTCAACGTCTGCGGGTCGTCGCCGCCGGTGGCCTGTCTGGCCTTGCGGAACGCCGCGTTGAAGGTGGCCACCTGTCTGGTGGTGGAGATCTGGGAGGCGAGCCGTTTCACCCAGGTGCGTGCCCGCGCGGGGTCCTCGAATTTGAGGAAGAGCAGCGTCATGCGGTCCTTCTTGAAGCCCGCGATCACATCGCCCTGGATGTCGTCACTCTGTCGCAGTTCAAGGTCTTCTTTCATGTTTCTCCTTGACTTTCGCATATGTCATGGGGTCTTCATAGTAATCATGAAACTACACTGAGTGATCGACGCGAGGGTGGGCGTCTTCGGGTCGGCCGCGGCGCGATCTTGTGTCGTAGTGCCGAACCCCTGTCACGCAAGGGTTCTGACCCGTTTGACCGTCGAGAGGTCACCCGCCTGCCCGGCGTCGCGCGACAGCGACAGCCCGGCATGCGAACACTGTGAGTAGTCGCATGCTTGCGTCGTGCGCCTATGCCGTGCGCCTACGTCATGTGCTCTCGTCATGCGCTCGCCATCGGATCGGTGACACGGCGTGGCCGCGACGCCACCGCTACGCGCCCTGCCCTCTCTCTCGCAAGGAGTCCCATGTCCCCCAGGAGCCTGCCCGGTCCGTCGTCCAGACGGATGCTGTACGCGGCGATCTCCGCGTGCGCCGTCTCCGCGCTGACACTCACCATGGTGTCGTCCGGCCCGGCCGCCGCCCACGAGCACGGCGGTGACGCCCCCTCGGCCGACCGGGTTCAGGCCGACCCGGACGAGGCGACGGTCATCGGCAAGGAGCACGCCGAGGAACACGCCATGACCAGGAGGGCCATCAAGGCCGTCGGCGAGTACCCGCAGTCCACCCGCACCGAGCGGCTCAAGGCACTTGCGGCCTCCCAGGCCAAGGCCAACGCGGACTTCGACGCGCTGGACGCCGGTAGGTTCCGGGAGTACTTCCAGTCCCCGGACTTCGCCGCGCACATCGCCATGCTGCCCACCGGCAAGGTGCTGCTGTTCTCCTTCGAGCGCATCGAGAGCAACCCCCAGAAGGAGCCGGCCCCGACCGACACCATCGGCAAGGAGAACGCGGGTCGCGCATACCTGTGGGATCCGGCCAAGGGCACCGGCCCGGGCTCGTTCACCAAGGTCACGCCGCCCGTGACCAACATGCCGGACGGGCTCAACCAGCCCCGCCCCGCGCCGTTCTTCTGTGCCGGCCACTCCTTCCTGCCCAACGGGATGCTCGGTGTCTTCGGCGGCAACCTCGGCGGCAACGGCGGTAGCGGCGCGAAACTCTCCCTCGTCTTCGACCCATGGGAGGAGAAGTGGTACCAGAACCAGGACATGGCGGTCGGCCGGTGGTACCCGTCGGTGGTGACCGGCGCGGACGGGCGGCAGCTGATCATGTCCGGCCAGTCGGAGCTCGGCTGGGGCACCCCCACCCCGATCGTCGAGCGCTTCCCCGCCCTGAACAAGCCCGTGCCCACGGCCAAGACAGACAAGCCGGAGGGCTGGGCAGTGGAACGGTTCAAGGCTGACGCCCCGTTCAAGCGGGACTACCCGCACCTCTTCTCGCTGCGGGACGGCAAGATCTACGGCCTGGGCCGCAACCCCGAGCAGCAGTGGAAGTTCGACCCCGCCGCCGAGACCCGGACGGACCTGGCGCCCCGACCGGACAACATGCCACGCAACTACGGTTCGGCCGTGCCGCTCCCGGCCGGCTTCAAGGGCCCGGACTCGGTGCTGGTACTCGGCGGAGACCGGGACGACCCGAACACGTATCAGCTGGTCGGCGGCCAGTGGAGCAAGGAGAAGGCGAGAGCCTTCGGCCGCACTCAGGACGACACGCTGCTCATGCCGGACGGGACCCTGATGACCGTCAACGGCGCCTTCGACATCCGTGACTACGGCAACGGCCCGTACAACCCCAACGCGGACCTGAAGTACCGTCAGATCGAACTGCGTGACGAGAACGGCAACTGGAGGCTCGGCCCGGCCCAGCGGCTGCCGCGCGGCTACCACTCCAACGCCGTGGTGCTCCCGGACGGCCGGGTGATGGTCACCGGTGACGAGCTCCAGCAGCTCGCCAACGACCCCGACATCACCGACGACATGAACGGCAGCATCGAGATCTACGAGCCGGCCTACCTCCAACAGGGCAGCCGCCCCCACCTCGGCATCGTGTTCAACCCGTCCGTCGGGTACAACGACAAGATCACGGTGAGCAGCAACACCGCCTCCGACGTCACCCGTGCCGTCCTGCTGGCGCCGACCACCGCGACCCACTCGGTCAACACCAGCCAGCGCCATCTCGACCTGCGGATCAAGAGCCGCAGCGGCAGCTTCCTCGAACTCCAGGCACCGCCGTCGGCCAATGCCGCCCCTCCCGGCTACTACATGCTCTTCCTCCTGAACGAGGAGGGCGTGCCCAGCACCGCCGGCTGGGTCCAGGTCAAGCCGGCCTCGGGCGGCCAGACCCCGGGGGCGAGGCGGTGACCGCCTGACTCCGACGTGCCTGCGGCGAGTCTCACGCGAACAGACCGCGTGAACCGCGCCAACGCGTATCACCGCAGGTGATTTTCAAGAGAGCTGGAGGCTGCGAAGCCGATCCGAGCACCAGGAGGCCCTGTTGTCGCAGTCTGTCGCGTCCGCGTCCGCGGAGTCCGACTCGCTGTCACCGTGGTGTGACTGCCTCGCGCACAGGTTCGGCAACGCGGCGGCCCCCCGGACCGCACCTCGTGTTCCGCCTCCGATCTGACGGAGGCGGAACAGCGGGTCGTCCGGCCGTTGCTGCCTGTGCCGGCATGGCTTCAGGGCAAGGGCGGGCGGCCGGAGGGCTATTGCCGCCGCGTGATGCTCGACGCGATTCGATACGTCGTCGACAACGGCGTCAAGTGGGCCAGCCTGCCCGCGGACTTCCCGCCGTATCGGCGCGTGCCACGCCTTCGCCCGCCGCTGGCAGCTGGCGGGTCTGCTCGCCGAGTTCCACGACGGGCTGCGCGACCGAGTCCGGGAAAGGGAGAGCCGGACGCAGGATCCGACGGCCGCGATCGTGGACTCGCAGTCGGTGCGGGCGGCTGCGAACGTCCCGCGCTCCACGTCGGGGTGGGACGGCGTGGGGTGGTGTGAAACGGCGGCGTACGGTCCGGTGCAGCCTTGAGGCAGTGTCGTGAGGTGTTTCCCGTCCCCTCGTGGCGGGGGTGGGGCCAGATATCCTGGCGGGGTGATTGAGAACCTTCCCCCCTGTCCGAAGTGCTCCTGTGAGTACACGTACGAGATGAACGCCCTCGTGGTCTGTCCCGAGTGCGGCCACGAGTGGGCGCCTGTCGAGGGCGCCGCGGATTCCGGCGCTGCCGCCGAGCGCGTGGTCAAGGACTCCGTCGGCAACGTTCTGCAGGACGGTGACTCCGTGGTCGTCGTCAAGGCGCTCAAGGTCAAGGGCAGTCCCTCCGGCATCAAGGCCGGCACCAAGGTGCGCGGCATCCGCCTCGTCGACGGCGTTGACGGCCACGACATCGACTGCAAGATCGACGGCTTCGGGGCCATGCAGCTCAAGTCGAGCGTGGTCAAGAAGGCATGACCTGTCTGCGGGCGGATTTTCCGGGGCGGCGACAGGGTGCTGAATTGCGTATTTTCGCAATTGATTAGATGCTGTGATGGCTGCGCCCGCAGGTTAGCCGCGGGCGCGGTCTCGCGCCCTGTCCTGACGCAGGGCGCGAGCAGAACGACGTGGGTTTGGGGCACTTGGCCCTGTACCCACTGCCGGAGCGCCTCGTCCGTCCAGGCTCCGCACCGACGGACGAGACTCCTTTAGTCGGCCCGGCCGGAGACGTGTTATCGGCGGTTTGCGCGTCTCCGGCTGTCGCCCTTTTCCGGTCGTCGGCATCTCCCCATTCGTTGCGGGGCGACTCGGCGTTCCTGCGGGGGCTGCCGCTCTCCTGCGGGAGGAGACTGGAGTGGGGCATCCGCGCCGGCGCAAGGGGGTGTCGAGCTGTGATGAGCGGGCGGCGTTCGGGAACGCCGGCGGTGCGGTGGTGGCGGTGGCGGCGTAATCCGCTGCGGCGGTGCAGCGATCTCGTCGAGGCGTGGCTCGTACTGGCCGCCTGGGTGGTGGCGGTCGGGGGAGGTCTGCTGGTGGGGCTGGTAGTGGAGGGGGCGGGGGGGGAGGGGGAGGGACCTCGATCGGCAGCGGGTGGAGCGCCGGGCGGTCGCTGCGGTGCTTGTCGCGGATGCCCGGGGCGGGCCGTCGGCGAGCGCGGCCGACGACGACCGGGTGTGGGCCACTGTGCGGTGGGCGACGGCCGATGGGTCGACCAGGTCAGGGCAGGTCAAGGTGGGGTCGGACGCGTTGGCCGGCGCCCAGGTCACGGTGTGGACGGATGAGGGCGGGCATGTCCTGTCGAAGCCCGTGACGCATGAGGAGGCCCGCTTCCAGGCGGTGGTGGCCGGGGCGCTGGCCGGGTTGATCGCGGCGGGCGCGGTCGTGGGCGTGGCCCTTGTGGGGCGGGCATGCCTTGAGCGGTGGCGCATGGCGCAGTGGGGCGCGGAATGAGAGCGGACGGCTTCTCGGTGGGGCGGGCTGACGGGTTGATCGTGTGGCGGCGGCGGGCGGTCGCACAGGGATGCTGAATTGCAAAATTCTGCAATTGGTTAGATGCTGTGTTGGCTGTGTCCGCAGGTAGCCGCGGGCACAGCACCTCTGCACAGCCCCGGTGGGGCGTACATCGGGGAAGTCGAGGGGTCGTGTCGGTTCCGCTGTATCAGGCCAAGGCCGAGTTCTTCCGGATGCTGGGACATCCCGTACGGATACGGGTACTGGAGCTCCTCCAGGACGGGTCGATGCCGGTGCGGGACCTGCTGTCCGCGATCGAGGTCGAACCGTCCAGCCTGTCGCAGCAGCTGGCGGTCCTGCGCCGCTCCGGGATCGTCGCGTCGACGCGGGAGGGCTCGACGGTCGTGTACGAGCTGGCCGGCGGGGACGTCGCCGACCTGCTGAAGGCCGCGCGCCGGATCCTCACCGAGATGCTCGCCGGGCGTAACGAGCTGCTGGCCGAGCTGCAGGAAGCCGGGGTCGCCGCGCGATGACCTCGGTGATCAGCCGGGCCTGGGCTCGGATCGCGGCACTGCTGCCCGGCCGTGCCGATCTGGCGGATGTACGGCGTGACCCGCGCCGGGATCTGCTCGCCGGCCTGACCGTGGCGATCGTGGCGCTGCCGCTCGCGCTCGGTTTCGGTGTCTCCTCCGGGCTGGGCGCGGAGGCGGGGCTGGCCACCGCGGTCGTCGCGGGTGCGCTGGCAGCGGTCTTCGGTGGATCGAACCTGCAGGTGTCCGGGCCGACCGGCGCGATGACGGTGGTCCTGGTGCCGATCGTCGGCCAGTACGGCCCGACCGGCGTCCTCACGGTCGGCTTGATGGCCGGCGTCATGCTCGTCGCGCTCGCGGCTGTGCGGGCGGGGAAGTACATGCAGTACGTGCCCGCACCCGTGGTGGAGGGCTTCACCCTCGGCATCGCCTGCGTGATCGGCCTTCAGCAGATTCCCCACGCGCTCGGGGTGTCCAAGCCCGAGGGCGACCGGGTGCTGGCGGTGACCTGGCGGGCGTTCGAGGACTTCGCGAGGTCGCCGAACTGGACGGCTGTCGGCTTCGCGGTGGCGGTGGCCGCGGTCATGCTCGTCGGCGCCAGGTGGCGGCCGACGATCCCCTTCTCCATCGTCGCGGTGATCGCCGCGACCGCCGTGGCGCAGGTCGCGGGCCTGGACGCGGGCAAGCCCATCGGCGGCCTGCCGTCCGGGCTGCCCGCGCCCTCCCTGGCCTTCCTCGACCCGAGCGGGCTGGGCTCCCTGCTCGCTCCGGCGGTCGCGGTCGCCGCTCTCGCAGCCCTGGAGTCCCTCCTCTCGGCGTCGGTCGCCGACGGCATGACGGTCGGCCAGCAGCACGACCCGGACCGGGAGCTCTTCGGGCAGGGTCTGGCCAACATCGCCGCTCCGCTCTTCGGGGGCGTCCCCGCGACCGGCGCCATCGCGCGCACCGCCGTCAACGTCCGCACCGGCGCGGTCTCCCGGCTCGCCGCGCTCATCCACGCCGCGATCCTCGCCGTGATCGTCTTCGCCGCCGCCCCGCTGGTGTCGAAGGTCCCCCTCGCGGCGCTGGCCGGGGTCCTGCTGGCGACCGCGATCCGCATGGTCGAGGTCGGCTCGCTGCGGGCGATGGCTCGCACGACCCGTTCCGACGCGCTGATCCTGGTCCTGACCGCGGTCGCCACCCTCGCCCTGGACCTGGTCTACGCCGTGATCATCGGTCTAGTCGTGGCCGGAGTGCTGGCGCTGCGGGCGGTGGCCAAGCAGGTCCGTTTCGACCAGGTGCCCCTCGACCGTGGCGACCACAGCGCCGAGGAGCACGCCCTGCTGGCCGAGCACATCGTGGCCTACCGCATCGACGGCCCGCTGTTCTTCGCCGCTGCCCACCGCTTCCTGCTGGAGCTGACCGAGGTCGCGGACGTGCGCGTGGTGATCCTGCGGATGTCACGGGTGTCGACGATGGACGCCACCGGCGCCCTCGTCCTGAAGGACGCGGTGGAGAAGCTGCAGCGCCGCGGCATCGTCGTGATGGCCTCCGGGATACGCCCCGGCCAGCTCCAGGTCCTGGACTCCGTTGGCGCGCTGGAGTTGCTGCGGCACGACGGCCGGGAGCACGCCACCACCCCCGAGGCGATCCGGGGCGCCCGCGACCACCTTCAGCTGGCCGGAGTCCTGCCCGCCGACGCCGCCTCGCAGCCGACGATCCCGGGAGTCCTGCCCGCCGCTGCCTCGCAGCCGACGGTCCCGAAGGCCATGAAGTCCCCCGAACCCCGTGAGGAGCCTGCTCGATGAGTCTTCCCCCTGCGGCCCTGCACATGGTCGAGGTCTCCGGTGCGGAGGCGTTGTGGCTGGTGGAGGGCAGCAGCCTCGGGCGGCTGGTGTACGCACAGCGGGGGCTGACCGCCGTACGGCCGGCCCGGCATGTGGGGGAGTACGGACGGTTGATCGTCCGGGCCCCCGTCCAGGCGGCTGTGGTCCCCGAGGCGGTGACGTACCAGGTGGACGAGATCCGGGTGGCGGCCGGCACCGGCTGGACGGTGACCGTGTCCGGCTCCGCCGAGATGATCACCGATCCGAACGAGGTCGCCCACTACCGGCGCACCCTCGCCGGATGGAGTCACGGGCCGCACGACACCGTGCTGCGGATCCACCCCAAGAGCGTGATCGGCTTCCGTCTAGCCCGGGCGGAGGCGTGATGTCCGTCCAGCTGGAGACGCTGCCCCACCGACACGTGCTCACCGTGCCCGCCGAGCCCTCCGCCGTGCGTCTCGCGAGGGAGACGGCCGAGCTGGTGCTGAACTCTTGGCGGATAAGTCTGCGCCATCCCACGGTGGATCCGGCGCTGCTGATCCTGAGCGAGTTGGTGACCAACAGCGTGCGGCACGCAGCCCTCCTCTCCCCACAGGTCACCGTGATCTTCGCGGCCGGTGCGGACTGTCTGGCCTTCGCCGTGCACGACCGCCACCCGTACCAGCCCTCGCTGTACGGGGCGGTCACAGGAAACGGTGCGAGCGGTCTCGGCATCGTCATGGAACTCGTCCTGGGCCTGGGCGGCACCGCGGTGGTCCGCGGCGAGGCCGACGGCCGGGGCAAGAGCATCTGGATCACCCTCCCCCTCTGACCGGACAGCGCAATCCGGTCGGCGACCCGCGCAAGGAAGTGCACCACCATGACCATCGACTGGCGCTACACCGTCTCGGACGACCTCGGCGTCCTCTCGGTCGCCGGATACCTCGGCCCCGACGCCGCGCACCGCTTCACCGGCGCCGTCGGCTGGGCCCTGGCCCGCGGCACGGGCCCGCTCGTGGTCGACCTGACCGAACTGCGCGGCTGGTCGACCGAGGGCCAGGTCGCCATCACCGACGCCGCCCGCAGCCTTGCCGAGGCGGGCCGCAGCCTTGAACTGGCCGCGATCCCCGCCGACGGCTCCCTCGTCCCGGCCGGGGACGGCCCGCCCGTTCCCGTCCACGCCGACCTGGCCGCGGCACTCGCCGCACACCGCACCGGGCAGACGGCGGATCAGACCGAGGGGCGCCAGGAGTGGCGCACGACCGGCTGGCCTACGGACGACGCCGACCGCTGAGACCACTCAGAGGGGGTGCAGTACTGGGTCGCCGAATACGACTTCGGGGCCCCCGCAGCCAGATGGAGAACGCCGTACACCGCAGCAGGCTTGCGGGTCGCACAAAGGAGCGCTGCGCATGAGCTTTCGCCTGAAGTCGATCACCCGGGAGGATCATCTGGCCTTCGTCCGGGCCCGGCCGTCGGTGAGCCATATGCAGGTTCTCTCGTGGGGAGACGTGAAGCCGGACTGGCGAGCGGAGAGCCTGGGCTGGTTCGACGAGAGCGACCGACTCGTAGGCGTGGGACTGGCGCTGCTGCGGCCGTTGCCGAAGCTGAAGCGCTACCTCGCCTACCTGCCCGAGGGACTGGTCATCGACTGGGCCGCACCGGATCTGGAGCAATGGCTTGAGCCGATGCTCGCGCATCTGAAGGAGCAGGGGGCGTTCTCGGTGAAGATGGGGCCGCCCGTGGCGGCCCGCCGCTGGAGTGCCGAGGCGGTCAAAGCGGCGATCGCCGACCCGCATGCGGGTCGGCTGCGGGACGTGGAGGCCACCGTGCACGAGCCGCGGGCCTTCGACATCGGCGACCGGCTGCGCCGGATGGGCTGGCAGCAGACCGAGCCCGAGGGCGAGGAGGGCTTCGCCGCCGGTCAGCCGCGCTACGTGTTCCAGGTACCCTTCGCCGGGCGGTCGTTGGCGCAGGTTCAGCGGGGCCTGAACCAGCAGTGGCGCCGCAACATCAAGAAGGCGGAGAAGGCCGGCGTCACGGTCGTCCAGGCCGGCTACGGCGACCTGCCCGCCTTCTACGACCTCTATGTGGAGACTGCCGAGCGGGACCGGTTCATCCCCCGCCCGCTGGCCTACTTCCAGCGCATGTGGACCGCGCTGAGGGCAGAGGACCCCGACCGCATGCGGCTCTACCTCGCCCACCACGAGGGCGAGGTCCTCGCGGCGGCCACGATGCTGACGGTCGGCGAGCACGTCTGGTACTCCTACGGCGCCTCCACCAGCCGCAAGCGCGAGGTCCAGCCCAACAACGCGATCCAGTGGCGGATGATGTCCGACGCCCACGCGCTGGGGGCGGGTGTCTACGACTTCCGCGGCATCACCGACACCCTGGAGGAGAGCAACCACCTGCTGGGGCTGCTGCGGTTCAAGGTCGGCACCGGGGGCGAGGCCGTCGAATACCTCGGTGAGTGGGACTTCCCGCTCAACAAGGTGCTGCACAAGGCCCTTGACCTCTACATGTCCCGGCGCTGAGTAATAGTCAAGACCTGTGGATCATGGGGTAGTTCAGGCGGCGTGAGCTTCGGGGCGTTCGACGAGGTGTCCGCGTTCGAAGCGGGCTCCGGCGCGAACGAGGGCGACAAGGTGGGGTGCGTTCACGGCCCGCCACCGCTGCTGGGCGGACTCGACGAGTTTGAAGGCCATGGCCAAGGCGGCGGCCGCACTGCCGGCGCCTCGGGTGACCTTCGTCCGCAGCCGGACCGTGGCGAAGGTCGACTCCGGATTCGTCGTGCGCAGGTGGATCCAGTGTTCGGCGGGGAAGTCATAGAACGCCAGTAGCTCGTCGACGTCGTCGGTGACCTTCAATCGATCACTCGGGAAGGTACGCCCTTCGCGTCCAACCCGAGCTCGATCCACAAGCCTTGAGCATTGCTCCCCGGCCGCTGATATGCGCCTGCGTCGCACAGACTCACCATCATGACTTGCCTCGTCACGGTCGTAGTAATCGTGATCCTTCCGCAGCGCCCGAGCCGGACGAGGCGGAAGAGTCTCGTGCGGCACCGTGGCGCAGGTCGTGAAGTCGAATCGGTCGGAGGCCGATCTCCGCTACGGTGGGCACCCGCTGGAGGTCGGCGCGGCTGCCTGAGTGCCACGGGCCCTGGCGCGACGCTGACCAGGTCGAACGCGCCGTCGTGCAGTGGGTCGGCCGGTACAGTGTCGAGCGCCTGCATCCGCCCTCGACTGCCTGCCGCCCGAGTCGGCTCGCCGCTACGGGATCAGAGAGTTGTGAAGTTCGACGATCGACGTGTCGAACGGCGGCGCTCCGAGGTCCTTCGCCGCAGGGATGATCGACTCCTCCAGGAAGCGCCGGAACGCGTCTTCCGACTCCCAGACGTCGATGACCTGCCAGCCGCCCGCTTCACGAGCCGAGGCGAAGTGGGCGATGAGTCCGGCGGGCGGATTCGTACGGTCCGGAATCACACGGTCGAAGGTTGACTGGTAAAGCTCTTGGTTCCAGTCCGCAGCCTGGTTGTACACCAGAACAGTCATCTCGGGTCCCTCGATTCCCGCTCGAAGACCGGCCTCCATACAACGCTACGTCTGCACGCGGCAACCAGCGAGCGGCGTGCCCCGCGACGGAAGCGCCTATGCCCCGCGTCGTCGCGTCCCGGACACGGCCGTGCCGGCTGCCCACCGGGCAGGGCGGAGGCACGCACCGGTCCGGCAGGATCGGCAGGCTGTTCGTGCACGAACCACTCAGCCCGTTCGGCGCATGGTGCTCGGCGCGGCTCTACGAGCTGGCGGAGCGCAATGTTCCTTCGCGTCGAATGCCCTGGCTCTTCGTAGCGCACAGCGACCACCAAGCGGGTCCCGCCCGGAAGACTGCGGCCTCGCCACGGATGGCTGCGTCTCACGCTGGGGGCGCTGGACCATGAGCTGCCATGCACACGGGCAGGAGTTGTGGGCTGAAGGCGATGAGTTGAGGCCATGGGGGGACTGTAAAACGATCGGTGTAACTCCTGATCAAGGAAGATGCATCGATGACCAGCGACAACG
>NZ_JBFAKW010000186.1:0-14422 GCF_040655955.1 Streptomyces sp. NPDC050263
CCGGCGAACTCCCAGGTGAGCGGCCTAGTTCGAGACCCATTTCGACCTCAGAGGATAAATGCCAAGAAGCTGTGTCGGAACCGACGATCTGTGACGTTCCGTGACTGGTGGACCGGCGGGTGGTGCAGGGCGCCATGTGTCGCTATAGGGGCCAGAATTGGCCATGTTGGCTCGGAACCTGGTGATGTTGGTGTGAGGTGGAGTCTGTGCGCATCGCCGGGCCGGAGTCCCGCAGCCGACGCAGGACGCCGACGCTTCGGCCCGCGCCGGGTGGTGCGCCATCGCCCCAATGGTGGAGATGGTCGGGAAGGTCACACGGAGCCGTTACGACGAGCTGGTGGCCGAGTCTCTGGAACATGGTGGAGGAGGACGCCCGCTGCCAGTTCGGGCTCGGGGACGCGGCTTTGGAGCTGGAGCCGCTTCGCGGGCACGGCGGTCACCTGCCGCTCGACGAGGGTGACCAGGGTGTGGAGGAGTCGATGCGGCTGTTTGCCGATGAGATCGGGCTGTCCTTCTATACGGTCCGGACTCACCGGTGGGTGGCCGCGCAGTGGCCCTCCGAACGCCGGCAGACAGGGGTCTCCTGGGAGGCCCATCGGATCCTGGCCTCCGTACCGGACCGGTTCGAGCTGATCGGGAACCCGCCGTTGAGCGAACGCACCGGCCGGCGTCGGTGGAGTGCGGAGGTGGCGAAGAAGTTAGTGGGCGGGAAGACCGAGGAGGTCCTGGTCCCGGTCACCGTGCAGGAGAAGGTCGAGGCGATCCGTGAGCTGGCCCGTGACGACGAGGCGGTGGCGGCGCAGGTGGCCTCCGACCTCCTGCGCCGACCGGAGGTGGCGTTCAAGGCCATGCGCGACCCCGAGGCCCGGGAGAACGTGAACGAGGCCCAGTTCGAGCAGGCCGAACTCGAAGACGACGAGTTCGAGAAGGACTACGACAACACCTTCGGCACCGACGAGGACGGCGACCGGTTCGACGACCCGGCCCGCATCGTCCACAGCTGGCGGAAGTCGATGGAGTTCTCCGACCTGATCGCCGTCTGCCAGGGGTTCATCGACGGGGCTGCCCGGCTGGTCCCGAAGCTGCGCGGGCATGAGTTCACCGACACCCAGACGAAGGTGTTGGAGAACCACCTGGAGAAGATCCGGGCGACGGCCGACTGGATCGAGACCGCGGCCGCGACCGGGCAGGTCGATCTCGACGAACAGCTCGCCCAGCTGCTGCGGGGCCAGTAGCCATGGGGGCGGGCCTGCCCGCCCACGTCCACGGCCAGGCGGTACGCAGGGCTCTGCAGGAGGCGCGGCCGGCGGGGCTGACGCTTCCCCAGTTGTACAAGGCGACCAAGCGCACGCCGTCGCAGGTCTGGGCGGGCTTGCGGTTCCTGCGGAAGGTCGCGGTCAAGGAAGGACTGCCGCCGGTGACCTACCGCAGACGGGACAGCTTTCAGATGTCCGAGGAGAGCGAGGTCTGGATCTCCTACGAGCGGGCGATCTTCCAGGCAGAACTACACCGGGTCACCAACTTCATCACCGGGATCATCGCCCCGCACGCCAAGAAGGCCCCGGACGACGAATGGATCCGCCTGGTCCTGGACCAGCTCGGCGGCGTCAAGGCCACCCTGGAAGTCCTCACCCGTATGGAACGCTGGTGACCTGCACAAACGAGACCAGGCCGCCGACCGTGCGCGAGTGGTGCTACCCCAGTGACACCACGGACACCGAATGGGACATCCTCGAACCGCTGCTGCCCGTCCCGGCCTGCGAGTTGCCCATGGGCGGGCGCCCGGAGAAGCATCCGCGCCGCAACGTGGTCGATGCCATCCGGTATGGCAACGACAACGGGTGCAAGTGGAGGGCTGTTCCGGTCGACTTCGGGATCCCCTGGCGGACGGTCTACAGGTTTTTCCGAAGATGGCGGGCGAGCGGGAACCTGGCGCGCATCCATGCCGAGCTGCACCAGCTGGTCCGTCTTCACGACGGCCTCAATCCCCGCACCGTCGCGGTGATCCTGGACTCCCAGTCCGTCAAGGGAGCCGAGACGGTGGGCCAGGCCACCCGCGGATTCGACGGCGGAAAGCTGATCAACGGCAGGAAGCGACACCTGGCGGTTGACCTGCGCGGCATGCCGCTGACCGTCATGGTCACCAAGGCCTCGCCGCACGACAGCATCCCGGCCCGCGACCAGTTGTTCCGCCTGCGCCTGGCCCATCCCGAACTCGCCGTCGCCTGGGCGGACTCCGCCCACGGCGGAACCCTCGTCGACTGGTCCCACTCCTTCCTCGGGATCACTCTCAAGACGGTGCCCCGCCGCAAGGACCAGGACGGCTTCGCCGTCCTGGCCAAGCGGTGGCGAGTCGAGCGGGCGATTTCGTGGATCATGAGAGCCAGGAGAAACGTCCGCGACTACGAGCGGCTCATCTCCCACAGCGAGGCACACATCACCTGGACCTTCATCACTCTCATGGTCCGCCGCCTCACCCGACCTCCCCGACCACCACGCACGGCACCACACCCTGTCCAACCGGCGAAAGCGGCCGTCAATCCCACGCCCATACGCATCCGGAAGCAGACGCAGACGATCCGGCTGGCCCCACCACCCTGCGCTGATCCCGTAATGATCAGAGCCTGCTCAGAAGGGCAGGCCCCCCAGATCCAGACTGACGGTGGGATGAGGCAGGCCGACTAAGTCGTAGATCATGGTGGTCACTGACAAGGTCCCAGCGCTGTCAGGCTGGCGGAAGGCGACGGGCACGGAAACCCTGCTCCATCCCATCTGCGTGCAGAACGGGACCATGTCCGGGCGGCAGAGCAGAACCATCGTCTCGGCACCGGCTGCTCGTGCGTGTTCGACCGCAACGCTAATCACCGTCCGGGCGATGCCCTGGTCTCGATAGGCGGGGTGCACCAGCACACCGCCGAGCCCCGCAGTGTGACGCGGCGATCCATCGAAGGCCATGTCCCGCAGCAGCCATCCCGCGGAAGCAACCGGCTGTCCCTCGGAGACAGCCGTGAGGGTGTGCTGTTTGTCAGCCCGCACCAGGCCGAGCCCGTTCACCCTGAAGGGGTCGGGCAGGCAATCACGGAGTGCGGCCTTGTCATCCGGGGAACCGGGGCCCAGCGTATGGATCAGCTGGAAATCTGAACAACCGTCGTCGACCACAGGCTCCGCGGCGGCTGTGTCGGCGGGGCCAAACCGGTAGCGCAGGCAATGCAGACCACTGGACTCGACAGTCCCGTCCGCCTGGGCGCCCAGGCGACGCAGTACCGCGATCGAGGCCGCATTGTCGGGCAGAACAAACGCAAAAACGGCAGGGAGCGAGAGGCGGCGAAATGCATGGTTCAGGCACGCACGGCCCGCTTCGCCGGCGATCCCGCGTCCTTGGGCCCGTGGGTGCAAGGCGAAACCAAGGTCGACTCCGTACTGGGGTCGATTCCGCAGTCCCACCCGGCCGAGAAACGCGTGCGTTGCGGCATCCCTGACCGCAAAGTCGCCATAGCCGTGTCTGGCCCAGTGGGCGACGTGATCGTCGCACATGACCTCGGCCGCAGACCGACTGTCCGCCCGGCCGGTCGCCAGCCATCGCATGACGCCGTCCTGACTGACCACAGCTTCGAAGAGATCTTCGCTGTCCTCTCGGCGAATCGGCTCCATCACAAGCCTCTGGGTACACAGAACGGGTCCACTTAACCGGGCCACTCAGCAACTCCTCTCGACCAAGGACTGAAGGAGCGTACCCAGCGACTCAGAACAGGACCCGCCGCTCGGCAACAGGCATCTTCAGCTTCAGCCCCTCCGTTACGGCCCCGGACTCCCAGCTCTGTCCTCAGGGGCAAAGTAGCTACGAGTGATGCTCAGGCCATGGGTCGACGAGGGTGCTGACGCGGTTCTCGTACTCGCGGCGAGCCTTGCGCTGTGCCGGGATCGCCGGGGTGTCCGTGGTGCCGTTGAGGGGCTGGCAGCGAGCGAGGAGTCAGCGGTGGATCGCGGGCGCGGCGCTGACGCGCAGTGTGTAGCCCTGGCCGCGCCGTACGGTCACGCCCTGGTCGAGCGCGGCCCGCTCGGCGTCGTCCAGCTCGGCGGCGCGGAGGAAGTCGGCGACCTTGCCCGGCATATCGAGGGCGACCGGCAACTCTGGGGCCGGAACGTCCTCGTGGACGGCGGCGGTGTGCTCGGGCATGAGGTCGGCGACGGCCGTACGGATGGCGCCCCGGCTGACGTGGTGCGTGCGGGCCAGGGCGGCGATGGACTGGCCGCCGAGGTACGCGGCGCGCACGGCGGCGGTTTTCGCGGCCGTGACGGCCGGGCGGCGCCCACCCTTGTTGCCCTTGGCCTCGGCGGCCCGCAGTCCGTCGTAGGTCAGTTCCCGCTGGAGGTCGCGCTGGAGTTCGCCAGCGGCGGCGAGGGTCTGCACCATGAACTTCACGGTGGACAGCAGTTCTCCGGTGCGCGGGTGGCGGGCGGTGAGGTCCATGGCGGAGAACGCGCCGTCGTGGATGCGCAGGGCGAGGCGGCGCTGGTGCAGGACGTCGAGCACGTCGAGGATGTGACCGGTGCCGCGCACGAGACGGAACATCTCGGAGATGTGCACGGTGTCGTCCGGCCGCGCGTAGGTGAGCAGCTCGCCGAACTTCGGGCGCTGGAGCGGGTGGAGGCGGCTGGAGGTGCCGGCCTCCTCCTCGAACATCACCGGGTCTTCGATCCCGGCCTCGGCGAGGACGAGGTTCTGACGGTCGGTCGACTGCTGGTCGGTCGACACCCGCTTGTAGACCAGGTTGGCCATGCCGTCCCCCGCTCCTGTGGACCCATGACCCTAGCTGTCATCAAACCCTGTCGTCAGCCGTCATCGGGTCTCATTGGATCAGCGCCGCCCGGGTGTCCCGGAATGTCCGGGTTCATTGGATGCTCGTGATGCCTGTCGGCAAACGATTGTTTGCCGACAGGCCGGAACCCCCTTCGGATGTCAGCTCCCGCTGGGCTACGGGCAGGGGAGACGGTGGTGCGCTTCTGCTGCCGGCACGGCATCGATAGGAAGTTCGTCAGTAGGGGATTGGCAAAGTAGTGAGCCCATTGACGGTAGCCACGTTCAGCGGCCTTCACCAGCGGAGTTCTACCCAAGGAATCGACCTTGGGCGGCTGGGTCTCGCTCCTTGCGGACACGGTTGCCATGGCGGGGGCGGGTCGGGAGGATGGCCCGCATGAATTCGATCACTCAGGGAAGTCCCGCGCGCCCGCCGCTGACCGTGGGCTTCGACCTCGACATGACGCTTGCGGATGGCAGGCCGGGCATCAAGGCGGTGCTGGACCGGTTAGCCGCGGAGTCCGGTGTGAGCATCGACAGCGACCTGGCGATCACGCGGGTGGGGCCGCCCATCGAGGAGGAGTTGGCCCACTGGTTCGAGGCCGCCGAGGTGATGGCGGCCGCCGACCGGTACCGTGCGCTGTTTCCCGAGTTCGGCGCCCCGGTCGGCACCGTACTGCCGGGCGCGCTGGAGGCGATCGCCGCAGTGCGCGGGCGGGGCGGCCGGGCCATCGTGGTCACCGGCAAGTTCGAGTCCAATGCCCGGCTCAATCTGGCCTCGTTGGGCATCGAGGTCGACGAGGTCTTCGGCTCTGTCTTCGCCGACCGCAAGGGAACCGTCCTGCTGGAGCAGGGGGCCTCCGTCTACGTCGGCGACCATCTCGGCGACATCAAGGGCGCCCGGGCGGGAGACGCGCTCGCGGTCGCCGTGGCCACGGGGCCGTACAGCGCGGACGAACTGCGCGCGGCTGGTGCCGACGCCGTACTCAACGATCTGACGGAATTCCCCGCCTGGCTCGACGGGCATCTTGTCGGCGTCTAATCCGGACAACGGGCCGCGCGATCAAGTCATTTCTTTGTCAAGGATGGCTTGATCGCGCGGCCCGTTGTCGAAAACCTGTGAATCACTTCCCTGTCTGGTGATCCACATCACAGGAGGCACCCTTACGGAGCCCGGCACCCCGTGCATATGCTCTTCGAGGTTGCGTGAACGGTAATTCGGAACTTCCTTCGACGGCTTTACGGATCGAGGAGGAAATGATGAAAATCGGAGAGCAGCAAAAGAGCGAGGCCAGGGTTCCCGTATTCCGGGACTTTCGTTCCGGAGTGGCATTTCGCGATGTGATGCCGGTACTGGCCGATCCCGAGACGTTCAGCGAGGCACTCGACGACATCGCCCGGTGGGCCGCCCCGCTGGCACCGCAGCTGGTGGCCGGCATCGACGCCCGCGGGTTCATCCTCGGCGGCGCCCTGGCGGCCAGGCTGAACTGCGGATTCCTGGCGGTCCGCAAGGAGGGCAAACTGCCTGGCGCCACGGTAGGCAGGACGTTCTCCGGCGAGTACGCCACCGACCGGATCGAGGTGCGCAGCGACCTGGTGGCGCCCGGCACCCGGGTGCTCGTCCACGACGACATCGTTGCCACCGGGCACTCGGTCCGGGCGGCTACTGAGATCCTGACGGAACTGGGAGCCATCGTCGTGGGCGTCACGTGCCTCGTCGAGAAGGCCTTCCTCGGCGGCCGGTCACGCAATTCGGCCGCCCCGTTCTTCGCCGTCTATTCGTTCGACTCCTGAGGAGTTTTCATGCCTGAGAGGGTGCAGAAAACCCTCACGCAAACGCGCCTCGAAAAATTATGGAGCGCGCGGCTCCAGATATCCCCGATCGACCTTCATGACGATTTCTTTGAGCTCGGCGGTGACTCTCTCACAGCCGCCGAGCTACAATCCGATATCGACCGTGAATTCGGCGTGGAGATATCGGCGTCCACCCTGTTTCTTTCCCCCACCATCAGCGAACTGGCCGGGGCGATAGTAGCCGCCGTGGCGGCCGGTTCACGGCTCGGTGCGCAGCCGCTGGAGGACGTCTCGTGACGATCGGCATCTCCGTGGACCTGACCGACCCGGCCCTGTACTCCGAGGGCGAACCCCACCACGTCTGGCACGAGTTACGGATCCATGAGCCCGTGCGCCGGCAGCCCGTGCCGGAGTCGGACACCTGGTACTGGGCCGTGACCCGGTACTCCGACGTGGAAAGGGTGCTGCACGACTACACGGCGTTCACCTCCGAGCGCGGCACGCTGCGTAATCTGCTCGGCCAAGGCGGCGATCCGGCCGCCGGCCAGCAACTGGCCGCGACCGACCCGCCCCGCCACGACCGGATGCGGACGCCCCTGAAGAAGGCGCTCGCCGCCCGACCCCTGGAGGAGTACGCCGACCGCATTCGTGCAGGCATCCGCGATCTGCTCGCCCCCGGCGCGGACGGGGACGCCTTCGACTTCGCGGAGGCGATGTCCCGGCTGCCGTTGGTCGCCCTCGCCCCGATCCTGGGCCTGCCCGTCGAGGACCACGCGCGGCTCATCCGGCTGGCCAACATGTCCACCGCAGAGGAGGACCCCGAGTTCCAGCTCCCGGGCGGCATCGCGCCGACTCTCAAACAGGGGCACCGGGAGATCTTCGCCTACTTCTCCGACCTGGTTCGCCGCCGTGCCCGCGTCCCCGGCGACGACCTCATCACCGCGCTGATCGGCACTGAGGTGGACGGCGAACGCCTTACGACCGGTTCGGTGATCTCCAACTGCTACAGCATGCTGCTGGGTTCGGCCGGCACTCTGCCGCACGTCCCCACCTCCGCCATCCTGGAGCTGGCCCGCACCGACGGCTACTCTGACTGGGCCACGCATCCCGAACTGCTGGACTCCGGAGTGGAGGAGGCCCTGCGCTGGGCCACCCCGGCGAGCAACTTCATGCGCTACGCGCTGCACCCTCTCGAACTGTCCGGGGTGCGCATCGCCGAGGGCGACGCCGTGGTCGCCTATCTCGCCGCCGCCAACCGCGACCCCGACGCGTTCACCGACCCCCAGGTGTTCGACATCCGACGCCGGCCCAACCGGCACCTCGCGTTCGGCGTCGGGCACCACTACTGCGTCGGATCCCACCTGGCGCGGCTCACCCTGCGGCTGCTCTTCACCGAGTTGTTCGCCCTGTTCTCCGGCATCAACGTCGTTGGCGAGCCGGAACGGATGCAGTCGACATTCCTGTCCGGCTTCAAGCACCTCACCGTGATCGGACAGCCCCGGCCCGAGCGGCGGGAGGAACGCGCATGACCGACGGGGCTCCGGCCGGGCCGGCGGACTGGACACCGGACGTGCCGGTCGAACCGCTCGACGCACCCGGACACATCCTGGATCTCGTCGAGCCGCTGCGCGGCCTCGACATCGCCGTGGTGGACGGCGATGGCTCACTGACCTACGACGGACTCGGCGAACGCTCGGCGGCGATCGCCGCGGCCCTGCGGGCGGCCGGAACCCGGCCCGGCGATCCGGTGGTGGTGCACACCCGGCTCTCCCGCTGGGCAGTCGCCGCGATGCTGGGGGTCCTGCGTGCGGGCGCCCGGTACGTGCCGATCGACGCGGCCTTCCCGCTCGCACGGCGGCGCTACATGGCGACGGCGAGCGGCGCCCGGCTGGCGGTGACGGAACCCGGGCTGCCCATCACACTCGACGGCCTCCAACCGATCCCAGCGGACATGGACGGCCCGCCCGGGAGCGGTGCGCACAGTCCGGACACCCTCCGCGGTCCCCTCGCCTACACCTGCTTCACCAGCGGTTCCACGGGTACCCCCAAGGGTGTCACCGTCTCCGCCGCCGCCCTTGCCGCCTCCACCGCCGCACGGCTGACGTACTACAAGGACCCGGTCACAGCGTTCCTGCTCTGCTCGTCGATCTCCTTCGACAGCTCTGTCGCCGGCATCTACTGGACGCTCGCCTGCCACGGCCGCATCGTCATCCCCAGTGACCGTCCAGCCGACCTGGCGGCCATCGGCCGCGCGGCGCGACACCATCACGCCTCGCACCTGCTGATGCTGCCCTCCCTGTACTCGATCGCGCTGGACGGCGGCGCCGAGCGGTTCGCCACGCTGTCGGCCGTGATCGTCGCGGGGGAGGCCTGCCCACCGGAACTGGTCCGGCAGCACTTCGCCGCCCTCCCGGGCACGCAGCTGTACAACGAGTACGGGCCCACGGAGTGCACCGTGTGGAGCACCGTCCACGCCTGCTCCCCCGAGGACGCGAACCTGTCGGACGTGCCCATCGGCCGTCCCGTTCCGGGGACCCTGCTGTATGTGCGCGACACCGCCGGCCGGCCCATGTCGGCAGGCGGGACCGGCGAGCTGTGCATCGGCGGTCCGGGCCTGGCCGAGTCCGTGCCCGGCCCGTACCACACCGGCGACCAGGTGTCGGTGACCGCAGACGGCGAACTGCGATTCCACGGCCGGACCGATCACCAACTCAAGCTCGGCGGTGTACGGATCGAACGGACCGAGGTGGAGCAGGCGCTGCGGGCCCATCGGGACGTCTTTGCGGCGGCCGTCGGGCTCGGCCTGGCCGGGGGGCGCAAGCGGTTGGTTGGCTTCGTCATCCCGGCGGGTACCACCGTCGACTCCCGCACGGTCCGCGCCCATCTCGTCGAGCGGCTGCCCGCGGTCGCGGTGCCGTCCCGTATCGAGATCCTGTCCAGGTTCCCGTCCCTGCCCAACGGCAAGCTGGACCGCGACGCGCTGGACCGGCTCGCCGAGGCGGCGCTGGCCGTGAAGCCCTGAGCGATGAGGAAGTACACGGAAAGGAGATGTCATTGGCGCGGGCGACAACCCCCCGTTGGCTGATGTGCCGGCAGCGGCGACCGTCGGCGAAGCTGCGGCTGTACTGCTTCCCGCACAGCGGCGGCTCACCCGGCGAGTACCTGCGCTGGTCGGACCGGCTGCCGGCGGAAGTCGAGGTCTGGGGCGTCCAACTGCCCGGACGCGGCAGCCGGTCGGGCGAACCGCCGCTGACCGGGATACCGGAGCTCGTCGAAGCGCTCGTTGACCAGGCGGAGTTCACGGCACCGTACGCGTTCTTCGGGCACAGCATGGGAGCCCCCCTCGCCTACGAGACGGCCCAGGCCCTGCGCGAGCGGGGCCGGGCCGGGCCATGGCAGCTGCTCATGTCCGTCAACGCGCCGCCGCATCTGCACCACCCTGGTCTGTCCCTGCCCGAGCTGACGGAACCGGACTTCGCGGAGCGCGTCGAGAAGCGGTACGGGCCGCTGCCGCCCGGCCTGGCCGACGACCCCGGACTGCGTGAACGGTATCTCGCCACGCTGTACGCCGACTTGACGGCCGTAGCCACGTACCGGCCCGTACCCAAGGAGCCGTTGGACTGCCCAGTACTGGCGCTGGGCGGTGCACAGGACTGGGAGGACGAGGACCGGCTCGCCGAATGGCGGCACCACACGACCGGCCCGTGCGAGGTGCGGATCCTGCCCGGCGGCCACTTCTACTTCCGGGACCGGCCAGACGCCTTCTTCGGCACCCTGTCGGACCACCTGACCCGCCTCGCCCACAGCTTGCCCGGCACCCGTTCCGTCAACCCGTAGGAGACACCGTGCCCGACGAGATCATCGACCTACGCAGCGACACCATCACCAAGCCCACCGCCGCGATGCGGGCCGCCATGGCGGCAGCCGAGGTCGGCGACGACACCTTGGGCGAGGACCCCACCGTGATCCGCCTCGAGCGGATGCTTGCCGACGCCTTCGGGTTCACCGCGGGCCTGTTCCTGCCCAGCGGAGTCATGGGCAACCAGCTCGGCCTGCGGCTGCTGGTGCCGCCCGGGCAGGAGCTTTTGGCGGACGCCGACTCGCACTTCCTCCTCTACGAGGACGGCGGCGTCGCCTGGCACGGCGGCATCCTGACCCGCACGGCCGTGTCCGAGAACGGGCTGCTCGACCCGGCCGTACTCGCCCGAATGATCCGGCCGACCACCCCCTACGGCACCGGCACCATGGCGGTCGCGGTGGAGAACACCCACAACGCCGGCGGAGGCGTGGTGTATCCACTGGAGACCCTTCAGGAAATCCGGCGCGTCACCCGCGCGGCCGGGGTCGCCGTGCACTGCGACGGTGCGCGGCTGTGGAACGCCCATGTAGTCTCCGGCGTCCCCTTCGACGCTTACGGCGCCTGTTTCGACACGCTCTCCCTCTGTGTCTCCAAGGGGCTTGGAGCCCCGGCCGGCACGGTCCTTCTCCTCGACGCCGACCGGCTGGAGGAGGCACGGACGATGCGCCACCGGATGGGCGGGTCGATGCGGCAGACCGGGATCCTGGCCGCGGCCGCCATCCACGCTTTCGAGAAGCACGTGGAACGCATGGCCGTGGACCACGAGAACGCGCGGACGATCGCCAGTGTGCTGAACGACAGCGCCCTGGCCGTGGGCACACCCGAGACCAATATCGTGTTCGTGCAGGTACCCGACGCGAGTAGGGTTCAGGCAGCCTGCGCGGCCGACGGGGTCAGGGTCTCCGTGATGACGCCGACCACGGTACGGCTGGTGACGCATATGGACGTCACCGCGCAGCAGTGCGAGAGGGCGGCGTTCACGGTGGCGAAGGCCGTCTCCGAGGCGGGGGTGCGGGCCTGAGCACCGCCGATCACCGAAAGGCCCGAGGTGCCATTACGAGTCTGGCTGTCCGCCCGCTTCTTCCTGTTCTTCCTGACCTGGAGTTCGTACCTCTCCTACTGGGGCGTCTGGCTGCTGGCGTCGGGCTTCCGGGCCACTCAGGTCACGACGGTGGTGACCGTGGGGCTGGTCGCGCGGTCGTTTTCCATCGCCTTCCTCTATCCGCTGCTGTGCCGACTGACGTCGCTGCGGCGGCTGTCGAGGGCGCTGGTGTGGACGGCGGCGGGTCTGAGCACCCTGTATCTGACCGACCCGGGGTTCGGGCCGATGATCGCGGTGTCGGTGCTGGTCGGCCTGGCCTACCCGCTGTTGATGCCGCTCAGCGAGACGCTGGCCACCATCGGCGCGGCGGACGGTCACGTGGACTACGGCAGCGTCCGCTACTTCGGGTCGGCGGGGTTCATCGTCGGACTCGGCATCTCCGGGGGCATCGAGCGGCAGTTCGGCGATACGGCGCTGGTGTACGTGTTTGTCGTGGGGTGCTCCGTGATGGCGCTCGCCGACCTGGTGCGGCCCACCACATTCCCCGAGGGCCGTACCGCCGTGGCGGGCGGCGGGCGGCGCCGTCTGCTGCGCCAGCCCGGTTACGCCCTCGCGCTCGGCAACTCGGTTCTGCTTCAGGGCGCGCACGCCGCGTACTACGCCTTTGGGGCCGAGTACTTCCGCACGCTCGGCGTGTCCAGCGTCCAGGTCAGCCTGATGCTGGCCCTCGCCGTCACGTGTGAGCTGCTGCTGTTCAAGTACGCGGGACGGCTCCTCGGCCGACGCTCCGTCCCCGTGCTCTTCGCGACGGCCGCCGGGATCTCCCTCCTGCGCTGGGGCCTGCTCGCGGCGCCGGTCCCGGTGACGGTCGTCGTCCTGACGCAGACCCTGCACGCCGGCACCTTCGCCCTCACGCACATCGCTCACGTCCGCTCGGTGCAGGAACACGTGCCCAAACAACTCTGGGCCACCGCCCACGGCCTTTACGCGGCCCTCGCGATCAGCCTCGGCGTCGCAGCCGTCACAACCGTCACCGGCCCCCTCTACGCCGCCTCCCCGCACTGGGCGTTCTTGTGCATGGCCGCTGTCTGTCTGCCTTGCCTGCCGCTGGCTCATGTCCAGGCCCGTGCCTTCGCGGGCGCGGGACCGGCGAACGGGACGCCAGGCGCTTCGCGGTCGGCGGGGGAAGCGGGGGTGAGCGACGCCGCGATCCGGCCGTGACAGACGAAGGGGCCCGTGGGCCACAACCATGGCCCACGGGCCGATGACAAGCCTGGATTCCGGCGTTCCGGCAGGGCCTAGTAGATTGTCGCTGCTAAGTGTGGCTCTGATTGGTGGAGTTGACGGTCGGGCAGTCTCCCCTCGTCGCTTTGCTTCGGCCGGGCGGGGGTGCCATGTCGTCGCAGAAGAAGTATCCGGTTGCCTTGAGTGCTGAGGATCGTCAGGCGTTGGTGCGGGTGACCACGACGGGAGTCCATAGCGCGTCGATGATCAGACGGGCGCGGGTGTTGCTCGCGCTGGATACGTCGGTCAGCGAGGTCGATCCGCGGGCGGTGATCGCGGACCGGGTCGGGGTGTCGTGCGAGTCGGTCCGGCTGATCTCGAAGCGGTACGCGGAGACCGGCGGCGATGTGTGGGCCACGGTCGGCCGGAAGGAACGCGCCTGCCCCCCGGCGCCCTCCCCGGTGACCGGTGAGGTCGAGGCGAGGCTGATCGCGCTGGCCTGCTCGACGCCGCCCAAGGGTCACGCCCGGTGGTCGCTGCGGCTGCTGGAGAGGCACGTGGCACTGATCGAGGAC
Organism: Streptomyces sp. NPDC050263; assembly: GCF_040655955.1. Taxonomy (NCBI): domain Bacteria; kingdom Bacillati; phylum Actinomycetota; class Actinomycetes; order Kitasatosporales; family Streptomycetaceae; genus Streptomyces; species Streptomyces sp. NPDC050263. The sequence goes on from NZ_JBFAKW010000186.1 coordinate 13,293, forward strand.
ATCCCGAACCTGGACCACTCCACGATCGGCCGGGTCTTAAAAAACGGAACTGCGTCCTCACCTGAAGAAGTGCCGGACCATCCCGCCCGCCGCGAATGCGGCCTTCGCCGCGGCGATGGAAGACGTCCTGGCGGTCTACCGCCGCCCCTGTGACCCGGAGCGTCCGGTGGTGTGCATGGACGAGAAGCCGTACCAGTTGCTCGGCCACGTCCGCGATCCGCTTCCCCCGCGGCCCGGCCGTGACGGCCGCGAGGACAACGAGTACGTCCGCTCGGGGACCTGCTCGATCTTCTGCTGGGTTGAACCGCTGCGCGGATGGCGACGCGTGGATGCCCAGCCCCGCCGGACCAAGGTCGACTGGGCGCGCCAGGTCGAACACCTGCTGACCGTGGACTATCCCGACGCCGCCACGGTCGTGCTGGTGATGGACAACCTCAACACCCACTCCATCGCCTCGCTATATGAAGCGTTCGACCCGGAGAAAGCCTTCGCGCTGGCGCAGCGCCTGGAGATCCACCACACCCCCGAACACGGCTCCTGGCTCAACATCGCCGAGATCGAGCTCTCCGCGCTCACCCGCCAGTGCCTGGACCGCCGCATCGACGACCTCGCCGTGCTCAACGCCGAACTCGCCGCCTGGCAGCAGCAGACCAACAGCGACCAGCGCCAAGTCGACTGGCACTTCACCACCGACGACGCCCGCGTGAAACTGCGCCACCTCTACCCAACCACACAGCAAAAATAAGCTGCGACAATCTACTAGTGCGCAGGAAGTAGTAGCTACCGCCAGGTGGCGTGTAGCGCTGAGTAACTACTTGGGGCCGGGGTCGTGTTGCTGGAGGGTGGCAAAGTCGGCGTGTGCCGTCTCGACGGCCTCGGGGTACGCCTGGGTCTTCTCGTGTTCGGCGAGGGCCCGGTAGATACTGGCAACGGACGGGCTGTGTCCCTTGCGCTTGCCGGTGGGGATGATCAGGGCGGGCTGGATCTGCTCGACGGACTCGCCGAGTGCCTCGCGCCGCAGCACGGTGTGCAGCATGTCGTCGGTGATGACCGGGGGCCGGCCGCCGTACTTGCCCTTGCGGGCCGCGGTGTCGAGTTCTTCCAGCGTCGACTCCCGTACGACGCGCTGA
>NZ_JBFAKW010000187.1:0-14164 GCF_040655955.1 Streptomyces sp. NPDC050263
CGGTGCCCGGGTTTCGGTCAGCCCCAGTCGGACCCGGTCGTCGATCATGGTTTCGGCAGTCACGAACGAGTGACCTGCGAAGTCCGGGCCTAGACCGCCGGGACGCAGCGGCCGTCCTCCGTCCGGTACTGCCAGCGCGCGCCGTCGGTCACCAGTTCCCGTACCGCGGTCACGAAGCGCTCCACGTGCTCGTCGGGGGTGCCCGCTCCGAAGCTCACCCGGATGGCGTTGAGGGACTTCTCGCCGGGAGCCGCCTCGGGGGCCCCGCACTCGCCCTGGCTCTGCGGGTCGCCGCCCAGGAGGGTGCGGACCAGCGGGTGGGCGCAGAAGAGGCCGTCCCGGACGCCGATGCCGTACTCGGCCGAGAGGGCGGCGGCGAAGTGGGAGCTGTTCCAGCCCTCGACGACGAAGGAGATCACGCCCACCCGAGGGGCGTCGTCGCCGAACAGGGACAGCACCCTGACCTGCGGCACCTCGGCCAGGCCGGCCCGCACCCGCTCGATCAGGCACTGTTCGCGGGCCACCAGCGACTCGAACCCGGCCTCGGTCAGCGCCTTGCAGGCCGCGGCGATGGAGTAGGCGCCGATCACGTTCGGGGAGCCGGCCTCGTGGCGGGCGGCGCTCTCGTGCCACTCCACGTCCACTCCCCCGTCCTCGCGCCGGGTGACCTTGCGACTGGCGCCGCCGCCCGCGAGGTACGGGTCGGCCGCGACCAGCCAGTCGGCGCGGCCGGCCAGGACGCCGGAGCCGAAGGGCGCGTACAGCTTGTGACCGGAGAAGGCGACCCAGTCGACGTCGAGGTCCCGCACCGACACCGGGTGGTGGGGGGCCAGCTGGGCGGCGTCCAGGACGATACGGGCGCCATGGGCGTGGGCGGCCGCCGCCAGCTCGCGCACCGGCCACAGCTCGCCGGTGACGTTCGAGGCGCCGGTCACGCAGACCAGGGCCGGACCGTAGAGGTCGCGGTCGGCGAGGGCGCGCTCCAGGGTCTCGACGGCCTGGCGCGGGGTGCGCGGGGCGTCCAGGTAGGTGACCCGGGCGTCCTTCCAGGGCAGCAGCGAGGCGTGGTGCTCGGTCTCGAAGACGAAGACCTGGCAGTCGGCGGGGAGGGCCGCGGCGAGCAGGTTGAGGGAGTCCGTGGTGGAGCGGGTGAAGATCAGCTGGTCGTCGGGGCGGCAGTCCAGGAACTCGGTGACCGTCCGGCGGGCGTTCTCGAACAGGTCGGTGGAGAGCTGCGAGAGGTAGCCGGCCCCGCGGTGGACGCTGCCGTAGTAGGGGGCGTAGGCCGCCACGTCGTCCCAGACGCGCTGGAGGGCGGGCGCGCTGGCCGCGTAGTCGAGCGCCGCGTACGCGACCTCGCCGCCCGTGACGAGCGGGACGGTGACATCCCGACCCAGAACGGGCAGAGGCGCACAAACGGTCTGGACGGAGGCAGCGATGGGGAAGGAGACGGACATGGCGGAACTCCCGTGTGAGGCAAGGGAAAAGTGAAAGGGGGTACGCGGAAGCGGGGCTCTGCGCCCTATCGCATTCGCTTGCTCACAGAAGGCTCCCTCGATGACCAGGATCCCTGGCCGCACGCTCTCAGAAGCGTGTGAGGGATCCGCGCTTGCCGTACACCCTTTGTGCACAGCCTGGTCTTCACCCGGGGCACCCCGCCACGGACGGAGGGTTGCCGGACAGTCGGCCGGGGCCTCTTGACTGTCACTCATGACCTGATACGGGAACGTACGCGAGATGATCGTCGCCCCGCAACCCGTGTCCGGATCGCGGGACGACCGACGACGCCTCGCGGCTCTTCCAGCGGGCGTCTACGCGTTGCCGGCGGCGACCCAGCGCTCCAGCGACCGCTTGGCCGCGCCGGAGTCGATGGACTCGGCCGCCCGGTCCATGCCGGCCCGGATCTGCTCGGCCAGCGTTGCGCCGCCCGGGTCGAGGGCCACCAGCGCGGCCGCCGAGTTCAGCAGCACGGCCTCCCGCACCGGGCCGGGCTCGCCCTCCAGGAGGCGGCGGGCGACCTCCGCGTTGTACGACGGGTCCCCGCCCCGCAGGGCCTCCACGGGGACCAGCTCCAGGCCGACGTCCCGCGGGTCGAAGCTCTCCTCGGTGACCTTGCCGTCGCGGACGACCCACACATGGGACGTGGCCGTCGTCGTCAGCTCGTCCAGGCCGTCGTCGCCCCGGAAGACCAGGGACGAGTTGCCGCGCTCGGCGAAGACGCCCGCCACGACCGGCGCCATCCGCGGGTCCGCGACGCCGACCGCCTGGGCCCGTACCTTCGCGGGGTTCGTCAGCGGGCCGAGGACGTTGAACACCGTGCGGATGCCCAACTGACCGCGGGCCGCGCCCACATGACGCAGCGCCGGGTGGAACTTGATCGCGAAGCAGAAGGTGATCCCGGCCTCCTGGGCCACCTCGGCCACCCGCTTCGGCGTCAGCTCCAGATTGACGCCGAGCTTCTCCAGGACGTCCGAGGCGCCGGACGCGGAGGACGCGGCCCGGTTGCCGTGCTTGACGACCGTGGCGCCCGCGCCGGCCACGACGATCGCCGACATCGTGGAGATGTTGACCGTCTTCGCGCCGTCGCCGCCCGTGCCGACGATGTCGACGGTACGGCCCGGCACCTCGATCAGGTTGGCGTGCTCGTACATCGCCCGGACGAGCCCGTTGATCTCCTCGACGGTCTCGCCCTTGGCCCGCAGCGCCACCACGAACCCGGCGATCTGCGCGTCGGTCGCCTCACCGCGCATGATCCGGTCCAGCGCCCAGAACGTGGCGTCGGCGCCCTGGTCGTGGCCGTACAGCAGGCTGTTCAGCACCTCGGGCCAGGAACGGCCCGCCGCGGTGTCGCCTCCAGCGGGAGTCACAGCGCTCATCAGCCGCTCCTGGGTGTCGTAACGATCTTCTAGGGCTCTCGTAGAAGAGTGTGTCCCCACCCTATCCAGCCCGTGGGCACGGCAAAGGGCCCCGTCCGAAGACCGGACGGGGCCCTTTGCGGTGGCGTGGCGACGCCGCAAGCGATCAGTGGTGGCCGTGGCCGCTGGTGATCTCCTTGTACTCCTCGACGGTGGGCTTCGGGATCTGCTGGTCCTCGCCGAAGTACGCGCCGCTGATCTTGGCGCGCAGCTTCTCGGAGCCCGTCACCTTGCGCTCGACGCCGTTCTCGTCGACCGCGGGGCCGATCGCGGCGGGCTCGTACTGCTCGTGCGCGGTGAGGGTGTGCAGCTGCTCCTGGCTGAGCGGCTCGTGGATCTCGACGAACTCACCGTGCGGCAGGCGCTTGATGGTGCCGGTCTCGCGACCGTGCAGCACCTTGTCCCGGTCCCGGCGCTGGAGGCCGAGGCAGATCCGCTTGGTGAAGATGTACGCGATGACCGGTCCGACGAAGAAGAAGATCCGGACGAACCAGGTGATCGAGTTGATCGACAGGTGGAAGTGGGTGGCCCACAGGTCGTTGCCACCGCCGACCAGCGTGATCATGTACATCGTGACCCAGGCGACGCCCAGCGCGGTCCGGGTCGGCGCGTTGCGCGGGCGGTCCAGGATGTGGTGCTCGCGCTTGTCGCCGGTGACCCAGGACTCGATGAAGGGGTACATCGCCAGCGCCGCGAGGACCACGCCGAAGAGCACCAGCGGGATGAACACGCCCAGGACGAGCGTGTGACCCCAGATATTGATCTCCCAGCCCGGCATGAAGCGGATGAGACCCTCGGCGAAGCCCATGTACCAGTCGGGCTGGGCGCCGGTCGACACCTGGTCCGGACGGTAGGGGCCCATGGCCCAGATCGGGTTGATCTGCGCGATCGCCGCGATGACCGCGATCACACCGAAGACCAGGAAGAAGAAGCCTCCGGCCTTGGCGATGTACACCGGCAGCAGCGGCATGCCGACGACGTTCTTGTTGCTCTTTCCGGGGCCCGCGAACTGCGTGTGCTTGTGGTAGAAGACCAGGATCAGGTGGCCCACCAGGAGGCCGAGCATGATGCCCGGCAGCAGCAGGATGTGGATCGAGTAGAACCGCGCCACGAAGTCGTGACCCGGGAACTCCCCGCCGAACAGGAACATCGAGATGTAGGTGCCGACGATCGGCATCGACAGGATCGCGCCCTGGGTGAAGCGGACACCGGTGCCGGAGAGCAGGTCGTCCGGGAGCGAGTAACCGGTGAAACCGGTGAACATGCCCAGGACGAACAGCAGGAAGCCGAACAGCCAGTTGATCTCACGCGGCTTGCGGAACGCGCCCGTGAAGAACACGCGCATCATGTGCACGAACATGCCGGCGAGGAAGATCAGCGCCGCCCAGTGGTGGATCTGCCGGATGAGCAGACCGCCGCGCACGTCGAAGGAGATGTGCAGGGTCGAGCTGAACGCCTCGGACATCAGCTGTCCCTGGAGCGGGACGTAGCTGCCGTGGTACTCCACCTCGTTCATCGACGGGTGGAAGAACAGCGTCAGATACACACCCGTCAGGATGATGATGATGAAGCTGTAGAGGCAGACCTCGCCCAACATGAACGACCAGTGGTCGGGGAAGATCTTGCGCATGTTGGCCTTGGCCAGGGAGTAGATCCCCAGCCGGCCGTCGGCCCAGTCGGCGACGCGCTCGCCGGCCGGCGCCTTCCCGCGTTCGCGGGTCTCTGTCTTCTCTGTGGTGCTCATCCGCGCTCCCAGAATGCAGGACCGACGGGCTCTTCGAAGTCGCCGAGCGCCTCGAGGTAGCCCTCGTCGTTCACACCGATGCGCAGCTGCGGCAGGGCGTGACCGGCGGGACCGAAGATCACTCGGGCACCGTCGGAGAGGTCGAAGGTGGACTGGTGGCAAGGGCACAGCACGTGGTGCGTCTGCTGCTCGTACAGCGAGATCGGGCAACCGACGTGGGTGCAGATCTTCGAGTACGCCACGATGCCCTGGTAGGACCAGTCGAGTTCCTGCTTGTCCTTGATGTTGTCCGGCTGGAGCCGGACGATCATCAGGGCCGCCTTGGCGATCTCGTTCTGGAAGTCCTCGTCGTGCTCCTCCAAGCCCTCGGGCTTGGCGAAGGTGAGCGAACCGACGGCGACGTCCGAGGGACGCAGCGGCTCGTTCGTGTTCATGTTGACGAGCAGCTTGCCCTTGGACCACAGCGTGTGCCGCAGCTTGTCCTCGGGCAGCGGACCGAGGTCGCGCAGCAGCACGATGCCGGAGAGCGGCACCAGGGTGAGGGCGCCGAACATCGTGTTGCGGACCAGCTTGCGCCGACCCATCGCCGATTCCTTGGCGCCCTGCTTGAAGTCCGCGTGGACCTTGGCCCGGACCTCGGGCTCGGCCGCGATCGGGTGCCGGTCGTCGGCGATCTCCTCGTCCGACATCAGGGTGCGGGCCCAGTGGACCGCGCCGGCGCCGATGGAGAACAGCGCCGTGCCCAGCGTCAGACCCAGCGCGAAGTTCAGCGCACTGAGGTGGCCGATCGGGAACACGAAGATCGACTTGTCGGCGGGGATCGCCACGTACGAGGCGATGAAGCCGACCGTGGCGAGCATCGACAGCGTGAACAGGAAGGCGACCGCACGCTCGGACCGCTTGGCGGCCCGCTCGTCGATGTCCTGGATGCGGTGCTCGTGGGGCGGCAGACCGGGGTCCGCGAACGGGTTCTTCTCGTCCGCGACGGATACCGCGCCATGGGCGTGCTCATGATGTCCTGCGGACTGCTCAGCCGGCAGGTTCTCTTCTGGAATGTCTTGGCTACTCATGACTTCTTGGCCTTTGCGGTCCGAGCGGCGACCCAGACGGCGACTGCGATCAGCGCGCCGAGTCCGAAGATCCAGGCGAAGAGGCCCTCGGTGACCGGCCCGAGGCCGCCCAGCTCCAGACCACCGGGGTTGTTCGTATCGTCGCTGTTGACCGCGTGCAGGTACGCGATGATGTCCTTCTTGTTCTGCTCCGACAGCGTGGTGTCGGGGAAGGAGGGCATGTTCTGCGGGCCCGTCTGCATGGCCTCGTAGACGTGCTTCGGGTCCACACCCTCCAGGGTCGGAGCGAACTTGCCCTCGGTGAGGGCGCCGCCCTTGCCGGTGAAGTTGTGGCACTGCGCGCAGTTGGTGCGGAACAGGTCGCCACCCTTGGCGATGTCCGCGCCCTCCGGGCTGTACTCGGCCTCGGTCGGCACGGACGGGCCGGCGCCGAGGGAGGAGATGTACGCGGCGAGCTGGTCGATCTCGGCCTGCGTGTAGATGTTCTTCTTCTTCACCACCTGGGCGCCCTGGGAGGTCGCCGCCGGCATCCGGCCGGTGCCGACCTGGAAGTCCACGGCCGCGGCGCCCACGCCGACCAGGCTGGGACCGTCGGAGCTGCCCTGACCTCCGGTGCCGTGGCAGCTGGCGCAGCCTACGGCGTAGAGCTTCTTGCCCTCGTCGATGGCGAGGGACTGGGCGGTGTCGTCTGCCTGCGCCTTGCTCGCGGGCGCGAACACGGCGTACAGCCCCCCTGTGCATGCCAGCGCGAGGAGTAGGACGACGAGCGCCGCCAGCGGATGGCGTCGTCGTGCGGAGAGCTTTTTCACGGATTACCCCGGTGTCAGGATCTTCTGCGTCGATGCGTTACGGATGTGCGGGAGCGGGCCCGGCTACTTGATCATGTAGATCGTGGCGAAGAGGCCGATCCAGACGACATCGACGAAGTGCCAGTAGTAGGACACGACGATGGCCGCGGTCGCCTGCTCGTGGGTGAACCTCTTGGCCGCGTAGGTGCGGCCGAGGACGAACAGGAAGGCGATGAGGCCGCCCGTCACGTGCATGCCGTGGAAGCCGGTGGTCAGGTAGAACACCGAGCCGTACGGGTCGGAGGAGAGCGAGAGCCCGTCCTTCTTCACCAGCTCCGTGTACTCGAAGATCTGACCGCCGATGAAGATCGCACCCATGATGAAGGTGACGATGAACCACATCCTGAGCTTCTTCACGTCACCGCGCTCGGCGGCGAAGACGCCGAGCTGGCAGGTGAGGGAGGAGAGCACCAGGATCGTGGTGTTCGTCGCCGAGAACGGGAAGTTCAGGCTCTCGGCCATTTCCTTCCAGTGATCCGGCCCGGTCACCGATCGCAGGGTGAAGTACATCGCGAAGAGGGCCGCGAAGAACATCAGCTCGGAGCTCAGCCAGATGATGGTTCCGACGCTGGTGAGGTTCGGCCGATTGACCGACGGGTGCGCGTGCCCGGTTTCTACTGTCGTTGCTGTCGCCACGACCGACATTATGTCGGTCCCTTATCCAGCCCTCACTCCCGGGGGTGCCGTTCGGAGTGTTCACACCGCGTGTACTGCCCGTATGGCTCATCGAAGTGGCGTTCCAAGCGGTGTTGACGAGGTGTTCAAGGGAGTAGCATCCGCGGCATCGGTTCTGTCCGTACGACGCTGATGTCACGGAGGAAGCATGCAGGCGACCGCCACGGTGCTGGTCTACAGCGACGACTCCAACACCCGCGAGCAGGTGCGGTCGGCCTCCGGCCGACGGCCCTCCCCCGATGCGCCGCTCGTCGAGTTCCTCGAGTGCGCGACGCCCGCGGCGGTGCTCACGGAGTTGGACAAGGGCGGGATCGACGTCTGCGTCTTCGACGGGGAGTCCGCGCCGATGGGGGGCATGGGGCTGTGCCGGCAGGTGAAGGACGAGGTGTTCCAGTGCCCGCCGGTGCTGTTGCTGATCGGGCGGCCGCAGGATGCGTGGCTCGCCACGTGGAGCCGGGCGGACGCGGCGGTGACGCTGCCTGTGGAGCCGGTCGAGTTCGCCTCGGCGTTGGCGTCCCTGTTGCGCCGGAAGAACCTCCAGCAGAGCGCGTAGCCCTTCGGGGGCGGGGGCCGTACGGCGACCGCGGGTCCGGTGGCGGCTGGTCGCGCCCACGCGACGGAGCCGCACATCGATACAGCCCCGCGCCCCGAGGGGCGCCTACACCGCTGTGGGCTGCAATCGTGACGTCGCCTGTTGCGCGTCCTGGCTGCCGCCTGTCAGGGCGCTGCCCTTGGTCCACTTCTGCCAGTCCAGGTTCCAGTCGCCGAAGCCGTTGCCGAAGGTCTCCATCGTGTCGCCGTAGCTGTTGACGACCTGGACCACGTCGCCCGCGCGCACGTTGTCGAAGAACCACTCGGCGTTGGACGTGCTCATGCCGGTGCAGCCGTGGCTGACGTTCGCATAGCCCTGGGAGCCCACGGACCAGGGCGCGGCGTGCACGTACTCGCCGCTCCAGGTGACCCGGGTGGCGTAGTAGACGGGCAGGTCGTACGACTCGGAGGAGCCCTCCGCGATGCCGACGGTGGTGCCGCGCATCCGTACGAAGTACTCCTTGCCCAGGACGACCTTGACGCCGTTGCGGGTCTCGAAGCCGGGCTTTCCGGTGGTGACGGGGATCTGGTTGATCTCCTCGTTGTTCTTGGAGACCGTCATGGAGTGCGACGACGCGTCCGTCACGGCGATGACCCGGTCGCCGATGGTGAGCTTGAGCTCCTTCGCCGGGCCGCCCCACAGCCGGTCGCTGATCTTGATGCCGTCCAGGTTGCTGTGGACGCGGACGGTGGCGTGGGCGGGCCAGTAGTCCTTGGGCCGGTAGTGGAGTTCCTTGTCGTCCACCCAGTGCCAGCCGCCCTGCACGGAGGGCGTGGAGTCGACCTTGAGGGCGCGTTCGACGACGGCGCGCTGGGCGGGGTCCTTGACGGGCTGGTCCAGCTTGGCGGTGACGGGCTGGCCGACGCCGTACTCGCCCGCGTCGGGGCCGAACGTGACCGCCAGCCGCTTCTTGCTGGTGGGCTTGCCGGTGTCGAAGGTGAGGACCCGGCGGCCGGGTGCGCCGTCGTCGTCCTCGGTGCTCACCCGGACCGTGTAGCGGGCGCCTGCGGCCAGCGGCTCGGTGCTGTGCCAGCGGCTGCCGTCGGCGGAGAGTTCGCCCGGCACGTAGCGGCCTGTGCCGTCCACGGCGGTGACGTCCGTGATGCGGTCGTCGTCCTCCGCCGTGACCTCCAGGGGCTTGTCCGGGTCGGCCTTCTTCCCGTCCTCGTCGGCGCCGTTGAAGGAGATCTGGTCCGTCGCGTCGTAGGGGCGCGCGGACAGTGGGTTGCCGTCCGAGCCGCAGGCGCTCGCGACCGCGCCCAGGGCGATCACCAGCAGGGTGCAGCCGACGACGGTGCGGGGGCGTGGTTGGTGGCTCATGACTTCACGCTAGGGAGCCGTGTCGGCGGCGGCGCGCTGAGTGACACGGACGGAGCAGCGCCGCTACGGCAAAAGCGTGAGCCCGGACCCTCCTGACGGAGTGTCCGGGCTCTCGCCGCGTTCAGCGCGTGTTACTGGGTGCGGTTCTCACCGTGGTAGTACTCGAAGACCCAGCCCCACAGACCGATCATGATCAGCGGGACGGAGAAGTAGAGCAGCCACCAGCCGATCGCGACGCCCAGGAAGGCCAGCGCGCCGCCGATGCCGAGCGACAGCGGCTGCCAGCTGTGCGGGCTGAAGAAGCCCAGCTCGCCGGCGTCGTCCGCGACGTCCGCTTCCTTGTTGTCCTGCGCGCCCGAGTCGACCCGCTTGGCCGTGAAGCCCAGGTAGAAGCCGATCATGATGGACAGGCCGAAGGCGAGGAAGAGGGCCGTGGTGCCCGCGGGCTCCTTCGACCAGACGCCGTAGACGATGGCCATGATGAGGATGAACACGCTCAGCCACGTGAACATCCATCCTTGGACCTTCACTTGCCGGCCTCCTTGTCGCCTGCGATGGCACTCGCGCCGTGGCCGCTGTGCTCCAGCTGCTCGAGCGCGGCGATCTCCGGGTGGTGCAGGTCGAACGCCGGGGATTCACTGCGGATCCGCGGCAGGGTGAGGAAGTTGTGGCGCGGCGGCGGGCAGGAGGTGGCCCACTCCAGGGAGCGGCCGTAGCCCCACGGGTCGTCGACGCCGACCGGCTTGCCGTACTTGGCGGTCTTCCACACGTTGTAGAAGAACGGCAGGACGGACAGACCGAGGACGAACGAGCTGATCGTCGAGATCGTGTTCAGGGCGGTGAAGCCGTCCTGCGCCAGATAGTCGGCGTAGCGACGCGGCATGCCCTCGGCGCCCAGCCAGTGCTGGACCAGGAAGGTGCCGTGGAAGCCGACGAACAGCGTCCAGAAGGTGATCTTGCCGAGGCGTTCGTCCAGCATCTTGCCGGTGAACTTCGGCCACCAGAAGTGGAAGCCGGAGAACATCGCGAAGACGACGGTGCCGAAGACGACGTAGTGGAAGTGCGCCACCACGAAGTACGAGTCGGACACGTGGAAGTCCATCGGCGGCGAGGCCAGGATGACGCCGGTCAGACCGCCGAAGGTGAAGGTGATGAGGAAGCCCGTCGCCCACAGCATCGGTGTCTCGAAGGACAGTGAGCCCTTCCACATCGTTCCGATCCAGTTGAAGAACTTCACGCCTGTCGGCACGGCGATGAGGAACGTCATGAAGGAGAAGAACGGTAGGAGGACGCCGCCTGTGACGTACATGTGGTGCGCCCACACCGTCACGGAGAGACCGGCGATGGAGATGGTCGCGGCGATCAGGCCCATGTAGCCGAACATCGGCTTTCGGGAGAACACCGGGATCACTTCGGAGATGATGCCGAAGAACGGTAGGGCGATGATGTACACCTCTGGATGGCCGAAGAACCAGAAGAGGTGTTGCCATAGCAACGCGCCGCCGTTGGCCGCGTCGAAGATATGGGCGCCGAACTTGCGGTCCGCCTCCAGGGCGAACAGCGCGGCCGCGAGGACCGGGAAGGCCAGCAGGACCAGGACACCGGTCAGCAGCACGTTCCACACGAAGATCGGCATGCGGAACATCGTCATGCCCGGGGCGCGCATGCAGATGATGGTGGTGATGAAGTTGACCGAGCCGAGGATGGTGCCGAAGCCGGAGAAGGCCAGGCCCATGATCCACAGGTCGGCGCCGATGCCCGGGGAGCGGACCGCGTCCGAGAGCGGGCTGTAGGCGAACCAGCCGAAGTCGGCCGCGCCCTGCGGGGTGAGGAAGCCGCCGACCGCGATGAGCGAGCCGAACAGGTACAGCCAGTAGGCGAACATGTTCAGTCGCGGGAAGGCGACGTCCGGCGCGCCGATCTGGAGCGGCATGATCCAGTTCGTGAAGCCGGCGAACAGCGGCGTCGCGAACATCAGCAGCATGATCGTGCCGTGCATCGTGAACGCCTGGTTGAACTGCTCGTTCGACATGATCTGCAGACCCGGACGGGCCAGCTCGGCGCGCATGAAGAGCGCCATTACGCCACCGATGCAGAAGAACGCGAACGACGTGACCAGGTACAACGTACCGATGGTCTTGTGGTCGGTGGTCGTCAGCCACTTCACCACGACGTTGCCGGGCTGCTTGCGCCTGACCGGCAGCTCGTTCTCGTACGAGTCCTCAGCTGCGGAGGCACCCTGGGGTTCGTTGAGGATGCTCACAGGTTGTTCGTCTCCCGGTTCTTCTCGTGGCTCGTCTGCTCGATGCCCGCGGGAACGTAACCGGTCTGCCCCTTCTCCACGAGTTCCTTGAGGTGCTGCTCGTAGCGCTCCTGAGAGACGACCTTCACGTTGAACAGCATCCGGGAGTGGTCGACGCCGCAGAGTTCGGCGCACTTGCCCAGGAAGGTGCCCTCCTTGTTGGGAGTCACCTGGAAGGCGTTGGTGTGGCCCGGGATGACGTCCTGCTTCATCAGGAACGGCACCACCCAGAAGGAGTGGATGACGTCACGCGAGGTCAGGATGAAGCGGACCGTCTTGCCCTCGGGGAGCCAGAGGGTCGGACCCGGGTTGTTGGTCTGCGGGTTCCGCTCGTTGGGGACGCCGCAGGTGTAGGTGCCACCCGCATTGTCCGGGAAGTCCGCCTTGAACCGGTCCGGGATCGCGGCCAGGTTCTTGTCGGTCTTCGCGTCCCCGTCGGAACCTTCGACGTTCTCGATGTAGTTGAAGCACCAGCTCCACTGGAAGCCGACCACGTTGACCGTGACGTCGGGCTTCTTGTCGAGGCTCAGCAGCTTCGACTCGTCGCGGGCCGTGAAATAGAAGAGGACCGAGACGATGATGATCGGGACCACCGTGTACAGCGCCTCGATGGGCATGTTGTACCGGGTCTGCGGAGGAACCTCGATCTTCGTGCGGCTGCGCCTGTGGAAGAAAGCACTCCACAGGATCAGGCCCCACACCAGCACGCCGGTGGCCAGCGCGGCAGCCCAGGAGCCCTGCCACAGGGAGAGGATCCGCGGAGCCTCTTCTGTGACCGGGGTGGGCATACCAAGGCGGGGGAAGTCCTTGTATGTGCAACCGGTGGCGGTCGCCAGGACCAGGCCCGCGGTCATTGCCTGCAGCAGCTTCCGCCGCATCGGGCGCCGCGGCGAGCGGTCGGAGCCGTTGGGACTCACGTAGCGCCTTCCCGAGAGTCTCGCCCGCGCGGTCGGCTGCGGCCTGACTTCTCGCTGGTCGGTCGCCGCCCTGCGTCGGGCAGGGGTTTGGATGTTTATGCGGACCAAACCCTACTGGACGCGTTTTGGGGTCGCGCGGGGAGGGTCCCCAACGCGCCGGGGGCTACTTCTGACGGTTGGTCGGGGACGCCTAATTGCTCGAAACGTTCGGTTGTGTCGCGTGTGGAGGCCTGTTGTGGCTGATCGCGCCCCGCGGCTGAGCCGCGTATCGGCGCAGTCCCGCACCCCTGAAAGCCGACGCAAGTTTTACCGTTGCCGTGTGTCCTACTTCGATGCCGCTTCTGCTGCTCCCCTGCATCCCGTAGCCCGGCAGGCCCTGTTGGCCTCGCTCGACGAAGGCTGGGCCGACCCTGCCCGGTTGTATCGGGAGGGGCGTCGGGCGCGGATGCTGCTCGACGCGGCCCGGGAGGCGCTGGCCGAGGCGGTCGGGTGCCGGGCGGACGAGGTGGCCTTCACCTCCTCCGGAACGCGGGCCGTGCACGCCGGGATCGCCGGTGCGACGGCCGGGCGGCGGCGCGTCGGACGTCACCTGATCGTGTCAGCCGTCGAACACTCGTCTGTACTTCATTCGGCCGAGGCGTTCGAGGCGGACGGCGGGGAAGTCACCCGGGTGCCGGTGGCGCGGACGGGCGCGGTGGCCGTCGGGTCGTACGCCGAGGCGCTGCGGTCCGACACCGCGCTCGCCTGTCTGCAGTCCGCCAACCACGAGGTGGGGACCGCACAGCCGGTGGCCGAGGTGGCCGAGGCGTGCCGGGCGGCGGGGGTGCCGTTGCTGGTGGACGCGGCGCAGTCGCTCGGCTGGGGGGCGGTGGAGGGGCCCTGGTCGGTACTGACCGGTAGCGCTCACAAGTGGGGCGGGCCGCCGGGGGTGGGGGTGCTCGTGGTGCGCAAGGGGGTGCGGTTCGCCGTCCAGGGCCCCGTGGACGAGCGGGAGTCGGGGCGGGTCGCCGGGTTCGAGAACATTCCCGCCATCGTGGCGGCGGCGGCCTCGCTACGGGCGGTGCGGGCGGAGGCGGCGGCCGAGGCGGTACGACTGCGGGAGCTGACGGCGCGGATCCGGGCCCGGGTGGGAACGGTCGTCCCGGACGTGGAGGTGGTCGGGGATCCCGAGCGGCGGCTGCCGGGGATCGTCACCTTCTCCTGTCTCTATGTCGACGGGGAGGCGCTGCTCCACGACCTGGACCGGGCGGGCTTCTCCGTGTCCTCCGGTTCGTCCTGCACCAGCAGCACGCTGACGCCCAGCCATGTGCTGAAGGCGATGGGGGTGCTGAGCGAGGGGAACGTGCGGGTCTCCCTGCCGGCGGGGACCGCCGAGGAGGACGTGGAGCGGTTCCTCGCCGTGCTGCCGGGGGCGGTGGCGGGGGTGCGGGAGAAGCTCGGGGCGCCCGCTGCGGCCGCGGAGGTGCGGGGTGACGCGCTCGTCGTGGACGCGCTCGGCAAGCGGTGCCCGATTCCCGTCATCGAGCTGGCGAAGGTCTTCGGGGACGTGCCGGTCGGGGGCATCGTGCGGGTGCTGTCCGACGACGAGGCGGCCCGGCTCGACATCCCGGCCTGGTGCGAGATGCGGGGCCAGGAGTACGTCGGTGAGGAGCCGGCGGACCGCGGTGCGGTCTACGTGGTCCGCCGGGTGTCCTAGTGCCGCGGCAGGCAACGTTCGCCCCGTCGCGACGCCCGGCACGCACTCTCGCCGCACCGGCCGAAAGCCCAAGTACGTCCAGTAC
>NZ_JBFAKW010000188.1:0-14090 GCF_040655955.1 Streptomyces sp. NPDC050263
ACCTCCACCTCACCACCCTCAACAGCTGAGTGCGAGCACGCCTACAAGCAACACCGAAGTCAACCCCCGAAGGACTTACGACGCAGACCACTAAGCGGGGCGACCGTCGTCACCGTCGTCTGTTCGCCCGCTCACTGTGCCACCGCCTCTTGTCGCCCGGCAGACTGATATCTAACATTTCAGTTCATGGAAGCCGTACCCCGCACCCTCCTCAGGGACCGCGCCTACGCATCGATCCGGGACGCCATCGTGGCCGGGGACATCGCCCCCGGCACGGTGGTCCGCGACGCCGATCTCGCGGAGCGGCTGGGGCTGTCCCGGGCGCCGGTGCGGGAGGCGTTCGCGCGGCTGGTCGACGAGGGGCTGCTGGAGAGCAAGCCGCAGAGCTACACGCGGGTCACCCCGGTCGTGGCGGCCGACGTACGGGACGCGGCGGCCGTCGTCGGCGCGATGCACGAGCTGGTCACCCGGGTCGCGGTGCCCCGGCTCTTCGCGGCGGACGTCGAAGGGATGCGCGCGGCCAACGAGCGCTTCGCGGCCGCGATCGGCGCCGGTGACGTCGACGCCGCCCTGCGCGCCGACGACGAACTCCACGACATCCTCGTCCGCGCCGCCGGCAACCGCGCCGCCGCCGCCACCGTCGCCCGCTACACCCCGCTCATCCGGCGGCTGGAGCGCCGGCGCTTCGGCGAGGGCGGCACCTGCCGTTCGGCCGGACTGCACGGCCGCCTGATCGAGGCCTGCGCCGGCGGTGACGTGGACGAGGCGGTCCGGGTCACCGCGGAGATCTGGCGGACCCTCGCCGACGCGGCCGACCTGATCGACCCGGCCGACCCCGACTGAGCCCGGCCGACCCCCGGCCGACCCCGACTGAGCCAAGGAGGCTCCATGTCCCCGAAGTCCGCATCTCCCGAGCCGGCGTCCCCCGAGTCCGCGTCCCCCAAGTCCCTCTCCTCGTACAAGCGTTACCCCCTCCTGTTCGGTCCCTCGCCGGTCCACCCGCTGGAACGGCTCACCGCCCACCTCGGCGGAGCCGCCCTCTGGGCCAAGCGGGAGGACTGCAACTCCGGGATCGCGTACGGCGGGAACAAGACCCGCAAACTGGAGTACCTGGTCGCCGACGCCCTCGCGCAGGGGTGCGAAACGCTCGTGTCGATCGGCGGGGTGCAGTCCAACCACACCCGTCAGGTCGCGGCCGTCGCCGCCCGGGCCGGGCTGAAGTGCGTGCTGGTGCAGGAGAGTTGGGTGGACTGGCCCGACGCCGTGTACGACAAGGTCGGCAACATCCTGATCAGCCGGCTCGCCGGAGCCGACGTACGACTCGTCCGGGCCGGGTTCGGGATCGGCTTCAAGGAGAGCTGGGAGCAGGCGCTCAGGGACGTCGAGGAGTCGGGCGGAAAGCCGTACGCCATCCCGGCCGGCGCCTCCGACCATCCGCTGGGCGGGCTCGGCTTCGCCGGATGGGCGTACGAAGTCGCCGAACAGGAACGGGAGTCGGGCGTCTTCTTCGACACCGTGATCGTGTGCTCGGGAGCCGGCTCGACGCAGGCCGGGATGGTCGCCGGGTTCGCCGCGCTGGAGGAGGCGGGCGGCCGGGCCCGCCGGGTGATCGGCATCGACGCCTCGGCCAAGCCCGCCGAGACCCGCGAGCAGGTCGCCCGCATCGCCCACCGCACCGGCCGACTGATCGGCGTGCGAAGCGAGTTGACCGTCGAGGACGTCGAGCTGGACGAGCGCTGGCACGCGGGCGTCTACGGCGTCCCGGACGAGACCACCCTGGACGCGATGCGGCTCGCGGCCCGCACCGAGGGAATGGTCACCGACCCGGTGTACGAGGGGAAGTCGATGGCCGGGATGATCGACCTGGTCGCCGGCGGGGAGATCGCCGCGGACTCCACCGTCCTGTACGCCCACCTCGGCGGCCAGCCCGCACTCAACGGCTACAGCGCGCTCTTCTGACGCCACCCGCCACCTGTCGCCTGCCACCCGTCGCCTGCCACCCGTCGCCCGTCGCCTGCCACCCGTCGCCCGTCGCCCGTCGCCTGCCACCCGCCACCCGTCGCCTGCCACCCGCCACCCGCCACCCGTCGCCTGCCACCCGCCACCCGCCGTCCGGCGAAACCGCGCCAGCCGCAGAGAAACGCGGGGGAGCATTCACGTGATGGCCGGATACAGTGCACAGCGTGTGGGCCGACGATCAGCCGCGGAAGCCGCGGGAGCCGCGTGTCGACGAGCCCGGCGGGACCAGCCGCCGGGCCACGATCCATGACGTCGCGCAGCTGGCCGGGGTGTCGCGGCAGACGGTCTCCCGGGCGGTCAACGACAAAGGGGAGATCGACCCGGCCACCAAGGAACGCGTGCTGGAGGCGGTGCGGCTGCTGAACTACCGGCCGAGCCGGTTCGCCCGGGGGCTGGTCCGCAAGGGGGCGGTGACGGCCGGGCTGGTGATCCCGGACCTGATGAACCCCTTCTTCCCCGAGGTGGCCGCCGGGGTGCTGGAGGCCGCCGAGCAGCGCGGCTGGCAGGTGGTCGTGTGGGACTCCCGCACCGACTACGCCAGGGAGCGTGAGGCGCTCGACGTGCTGTCCCACCAGGCGGACGCGGTCGTGGGCTACTTCAAGAACGAGGACGAGATCCTCGCCCGGCACCTCGGCGGGGTGCCGCTCGTGCTGCTCGAACGCGGCCCGCAGCAGACCCGGTTCGCGGCCGTGGGCATCGACGCCGCGGCCGGTCTGGAGCAGGGGATCGCCCATCTGGTGCGCGCGGGTCACCGCAGGATCGGCATGGTGGACGGCGACCGGCTCACCGTGCCCGGAACCCGGCGGGAGGCGTTCCTGACCGAGGTCCGGCGGCACGGTCTGCCCGTCGACGACAGCTGGATCGTGCTGTCTCACGAGCACAGCGTGGCGGGCGGCGAGGCCGCCATGGAGCGTCTCCTGGAGGCCCGGCCCGAGATCACCGCGGTCTTCGGCTTCAACGACCTGATCGCCGTCGGCGCGATGCGGGCCGCCCGCCGCCGCGGCCGGCGGATCCCCGACGACCTGGCCGTCATGGGCTTCGACGGGCTCTCGCTGGGCGAGCTGGTGGAACCCGCCCTGACCACCCTGCACCTCGACAAACGCCGGCTGGGACGGCTCGCGGTCGAGCAGGTGGCCCGGCTGCGCGCGGGCGAGGAACCGCTGAGCGGCGCGGACGCCTGGGTGATCCCGGAGCTGGTGGTGCGGGCCTCCGCCTGACCCCGTCACCCGCGCTGACACGGTGTCAACACATTATCGATGTACGTGTCTTGACAGTGGTTTTCGGCCGCCTCAATACTCGACGGCAACGTTCACGTGAACGTTCACGGCCAGTCTGACGCTGTCGGCCAGAGCCCGGTACCAGCCTGGTGCCTGTCCTGGTACCACCCGCCGACATCGTTGTCTTCGCGTTTTCCCCTTCTCGTAAAGCGAGTGCGCGTGATGGAACACCGAACGCTGTCCCGCCGTCGTCTGCTGGGGGCCTCCCTCGGCGGCGTCGGCGGCGCCCTGCTGGGCCTGTCGGGATGCGGGGCCGACAGCGGCTCGGCCTCGGCCGGCACGGATCACCTGAGCCTGTGGTACTGGAAGGGCGCCCTGAGCGAAACACTGCTCTCCACCGCCGCGCGCGCCGTGCCCGGCGTGCCGGGGGTGCGGGTGAAAGCCGCGCAGATGCCCGACGGCGACATCGACTCGAAGGTGCGCACCAGTCTGGCCGCCCGCGCCTATGTGCCGGACCTGACGGTCGCCAACTCCGACAACCTCGCCACGTTCTTCCCCGACGAGCACGAGTTCCTGGACCTGCGGACGGTCGGCGCCGAGAGCGTCCGCGACCAGTACCTGGACTGGAAGTGGAAGGCCTGCTTCACCCCGTCGGGCCGGATGATCGGCTTCCCCCTCGACGCCGGTCCCACCGCGCTCTACTACCGCGGGGACCTCTTCGCGAAGGCCGGACTGCCCGACGAGCCGCAGGAGGTCGCCGAGGCCACCTCCACCTGGGAGAAGTACATCGCCGCCGGGCAGACGCTCCGGGCCAAGGGCCCCGGCAGGCCGTACCTGGTGAGCAACGCCGGCAACGTGTTCCAGCAGATCCTGCTCCAGAGCACCAAGCAGTTCGTGGACGCCGACAACCGCTTCATCGGCGACCAGGCGCACGTCAGACGTGCCTGGGACCTGTCCCTGGAGATCGTCCGCCAGGGTCTCAGTGCCCGGATCAGGGACGGCACGCCCGACTACAACGCGGCCATGGGCGGCGGCCGGGTCGCCACGATGACCACCGCCGTGTGGGCGATCAACGGGCTGAAGGACACCGCGCCGAAGACTTCCGGCGCCTGGCGGCTGACCACCATGCCGGACGGCCCGGCCAACTACGGCGGCTCGTACCTCACCCTGACCCGCTACTGCCGTGACCCGGAGGGCGCCTTCGCCTTCCTGAAGTGGCTGCTCGGCCCGGAGAACCAGCTCAAGAGCTACCAGGAGATATCCCTGTTCCCCACGACTCCGGTCGCCTACGCCGACCCCGCGATGCACAAGGCCGACCCCTTCTTCGGCGGTCAGCGGCCCATCGACGTCTTCGGCCCCGCCGCCCAGAAGGCCCCGGTCGTCTACTTCAGCCCCTACGAGGAGACCGCCAACACCCCGTTCTTCCAGGAGCTGACCAACGTGGAGATGCTCGGCAAGAACGCCGACAGGGCCTGGCGGGACGCCGTGAACACCGCGGAGACCACGCTGTCCCGGCTGGGGGTGAGCTGACATGGCCACGGTTCTCGACCCGGCGGGCGCGCCGCCGGCCGACGAACGGCCCCCCGTTCGCCGTGGTCGTGGCGGTGTCCGCTCCGACGTGCCGGGCGGACGCAGACGAGTCGTCCCGCCGCTGCTCGCCATCTCTCCGTTCTACGCGCTGTTCGCCGTGTTCGGCGCGTTCCCGGTGGTCTTCTCGCTGTACCTGTCCTTCCAGGACTGGGACGGCATCGGCGACATGCGTTTCGTCGGCCTTCAGCAGTACGGCTGGCTGATCGAGGACTCGGTGTTCTGGCACTCGGTGCTGAACACCTTCGAGATCTGGTTCCTGTCCACCGTGCCGATGCTGTTCCTGGCCCTGGTGCTCGCGTTCCTGCTGCACTCGCAGGTCCGCTTCACCGGCGCGTACCGGGTGGCGTACTTCGTCCCCAACGTCACCTCGATGGTCGCCATGACCATCGTCTTCGGCTCGGTCTTCGCGCAGGGCGGCCTGGCCAACTCGGCGCTCCGGGCGGTCGGTCTGGACGGCGTCGGCTGGCTGTCCTCCGAGTGGGGGATCAAGTCGGCCCTGTCCCTCATGATCATCTGGCGCTGGGTCGGCTACAACGCCCTGATCTTCCTGGCGGGCCTCCAGGCCATCCCCACCGAGCACTTCGAGGCCGCCCGTGTGGACGGCGCGAACAGCTGGCAGACCCTGTTCCGGGTCGTGGTGCCGCAGCTGCGGCCGGTGATCCTCTTCGCCGCCGTCACCTCCACCATCAACGGCCTGCAGATCTTCACCGAGTCCCAGGTGCTCTTCCAGTCCGACGACGTCGGCACCACGGGCGGACCCGGCCAGGAGGGCATGACGATCGTGCTCTATCTGTGGCAGAAGGCGTTCAGGGACCACCAGTTCGGCTACGGCGCCGCGATGGGCTGGCTCCTCTTCGCGATCATCGCGGTGTTCACCATCGTCAACTGGCGGCTGGTCTCCGGCTCCGACCGCGACGACCGTCCCAAGCTGCTGCGCAGGAAGGGGGCCCGCAATGGCCGCTGACTCACACGACCGGGCGACCGGCAACGCCGGGCTCGCCATCGGCGCCGGCAGCAGGCTCACCCGGATCTGCGTCCGGGCGGCGCTGCTGCTCGGTGTGCTGGTCTCGCTCTTCCCCTTCTACTGGCTGGTGGTGATGGCCTCCGGCACCACCCAGGACATCTACCGCTATCCGCCCAAGCTGGTGCCCGGCCCGCATCTGCTGGACAACATGCGGCGGGTGCTCGACACGGTGGACTTCTTCGGCTCGCTGCTCAACACGATCGTGGTCGCCGTGCTCGGGACCGCGCTGGTGCTGTTCTTCGACTCGTTGGCCGCGTTCGCGTTCGCCAAGTACGAGTTCCCGGCGAAGAAGTTCCTCTTCGGCATGCTGCTGATCACGTACATGATCCCGGCGCAGCTGTCGCTGGTGCCGCAGTTCGTCACCATGGCCGAGTTCGGCTGGGCCGGCTCGCTGAAGGCGCTGATCATCCCGGGCGCGGCCAACGCCTTCGGGATCTTCTGGATGCGCCAGTACGCGCAGAACTCGCTGCCCGACGAGCTGCTGGACGCCGGACGCATCGACGGCGCCGGGTTCTTCCGGCTGTACTGGCAGATCGCGCTGCCGCTGTTCCGGCCGGCCCTGGCGTTCCTCGGCATCTTCACGTTCATCGGACTCTGGAACGACTACATCTGGCCGCTGGTCGTCATGATCGACCCCGAGAAGGTGACCCTCCAGGTCGCCCTGGCCAACCTCAACGTCCTCTACAACACCGACTACTCCCTGGTGATGGCCGGGGCGTTGATGAGTGTGATCCCGCTGATCGTCGTCTTCCTGGTCGGCGCGCGGCACTTCCTGCGGGACCTCGCGGCGGGGGCGACGAAGATGTGAGCCCCGGCACCGGGCGGGCGGCTCCGGTCCGCTGCCCGTCTGGTGTCGCTGCGTGATGTGGTGGACCATGCGGACAGCGCGACAGGATCCGGTCGCCGCAGGAAGTCCCCGGTTCGCAAGGAGTCAGCTGGATGACGCGAGGAAGACCCATGCGCGCGGACGCTCGCCGCAACTACGAGCGCTTGCTGAAGGTTGCGGCGGAGGCCTTCGCCGAGCATGGGGAGGGCGCCTCCCTCGACGACATCGCCAAGCGGGCCGGCGTCGGCTCCGGCACGCTGTACCGGCACTTCCCGACGCGGCAGGCGCTGCTGGAGGCGGCCTACCTCGACCGCGTCGAGGCGCTCGCCGCACGGGCCGGCGAACTGGCCGAGGAGCTCCCGCCGGGCGAGGCGCTGGTGGCGTGGCTGGGCGAGCTGTGCGTCGGCACGATCCAGGTCCGCGGCATGAGGTCGCTGCTGGGCTCGGCCGTCAAGGACGGCAGCGAGGCCGCGGTCACCGCCTGCGGCACGAACATGAACGAGGCGGCGGCCCGGCTGGTCGGGGCGGCGCAGCGGGAGGGGACCCTGCGCGCGGACGTCGAGCCGATCGACGTGCTGCGGCTCGCGCACGGGGTGGCGACGGCGTCGGAGCTGGCGAACGGGGACAGCGGCGCCATCCGCCGGTACGTGTCGTTGCTGACGGAGGGGTTGCTGACGCAGGGGCTGCCGGCCACCCGGTGACGGCGACGGTCCGCCCGGTGCGGGAGGCGGGCGCCCCCGTGGTGGCGGGCGCCCGTCGGCCTGCGTGACTGAGTACCTGTGTGCCTGCGGCCGACTACAGCGCCTGCGCCCCCGGCTTCACCATGTTGCGGACCGTGCGCGCCTTCACGAAGTCGCCCATGGCCGTCATCTCCCACTCGCCGGAGAACTGCCTGATCAGCTTGGCCATCAGCACGCCCGTCTGCGGCTCGGCGCCGGTCAGGTCGAAGCGGACGAGTTCCTCGCCGGTCGCGGCGTCCAGCAGCCGGCAGTAGGCCTTGGCGACCTCGGTGAACTTCTGGCCGGAGAACGAGTTCACGGTGAAGACCAGCCCGCTCACCTCCTGCGGGAGGCGGCCGAGGTCGACGACGATCACTTCGTCGTCGCCCCCGCCCTCGCCGGTGAGGTTGTCGCCGGAGTGCTTGATCGCGCCGTTGACGATGGAGAGCTTGCCGAAGTAGCAGCTGTCGATGTGGTTGCGCTGCGGGCCGTAGGCGATCACCGAGGCGTCCAGGTCGATGTCCTTGCCGC
This sequence comes from Streptomyces sp. NPDC050263, assembly GCF_040655955.1. Lineage (NCBI taxonomy): Bacteria > Bacillati > Actinomycetota > Actinomycetes > Kitasatosporales > Streptomycetaceae > Streptomyces > Streptomyces sp. NPDC050263. The sequence continues at coordinate 7,927 of NZ_JBFAKW010000188.1, forward strand.
GGAACGCGGGCTCCCAGCCGAGACCCATCTTGACCTGCGAGAGCAGCGGGCGGCCGCCCTTGACGAGGGACACGGTCTGGTTCTTCTGGAGGCTGACCCGGCCCTTGTCCAGGTTGATCTTCCCGGTGGCCGGCGGCGCGGCCGGCGCGGCCGGGGGAGCGGCGGGCGGCGGAGGCGTGGCGGTGCGCGGGTCCCAGCCCGGGGCCGACGCGGCGACCGGCGGCTGCACGGGCGGCGGCGGGGCGACCGGCTGGGCCTGTGCGGCCGGCGCCGGCTCCTCCACCGTGACACCGAAGTCGGTCGCGATGCCGGCCAGGCCGTTGGCGTATCCCTGGCCGACCGCGCGGGCCTTCCAGGCGCCGTTGCGCAGATAGATCTCGACGATGACCAGCGCCGTCTCGCTGCCGAGCTGCGGGGGCGTGAAGGTGGCCAGGACGCTGTTGTCGTCCGCGCCGCGGATCGTCGCCGTCGGTTCGACGCCCTGGAACGTCTGCCCCGCGGCGTCCGGGCTCGCGGTGACGACGATCTTCTCGATGCCCGGGGGGAGGGCGGTGGTGTCGACCGTGATCGCGTCGGGCGCCGAGCCGCCGCCCGAGCGGTACGTCACGCCCGGGCCGGCGGGCTGGTTGTAGAAGATGAAGTCGTCGTCGGAGCGCACCTTGCCGTCGCCGGTGAGCAGCAGGCCCGAAACGTCGAGCCGCACCGGTGCGGTGACGTCCACCGTCACTCGGGCGACGGGGAGTGGGATGTTCGAGCCGGGGGTCATAGCTGTCATGCCTCGTGAACGATCGGGCCCACTTTGCCGTTCCCTTACCCGGCGGCCAATCGGGTCCCCCCGGCCCGAGGAGCCTACGGAACCACGACGATCTTCCTGCCCGCCCCGGACGCGAACTGCTCCAGCGCCTGCGGGTACCGCTCCAGGGGCAGCCGGTCGCTGATGAAGACGTCGGGATCCAGCACCCCGTTCGCGAACAGTTCGGCCGCGCGTTCGAAACTGTGCAGGACGGCCATGGAGCCGGTGATGGTGATCTCCTGGTTGTAGACGCGGTACGGGTCGATCGTCACGCGCGTCGCGTAGTCGGCCACCCCGAACTGCAGAAACGTCCCGGCCTTGGCCACCCGCTCCAGCCCGTCCTGGATCGCCGCCGCGTTCCCCGTGGCGTCCACCACCACGTCCCAGCCCTGCGGACGCTCCAGCTCGTCCGGGTTCGCCGCCGCCCCGGAGACGCCCAGCCGCCGTGCCGTCTCCAGGCGCGCCGGGTTCACGTCCACGACGTCCACGCTCGCCGCGCCCGTGCGCTTGGCCAGCTCCAGCATCATCAGCCCCATCGTCCCGGAGCCGTAGATCAGGACGTGCGCGCCGAGGCGTGCGCGGAGCACGTCGTAACCGCGCACCGCGCAAGACAGCGGCTCCACCAGCGCGGCGTCCTGCGTCCGGACGTGCTCGGGCAGCCGTACGCAGTTCGCGACCGGGGCCACCGCGTACTGCGCCGCGCCCCCGGCCGTCGTCACGCCGATCGCGGCCCACCGTTCGCAGAGGTTGTTGTGGCCGGTGCGGCAGTAGCGGCATTCGTGGCAGTACAGGGACGGATCCACCGCCACCCGGTCGCCCACCGCGACCTCCGTGACCTGCGTGCCGACGCCCACGACCGCGCCCGCGAACTCGTGCCCGGGCACGATGGGCAGCTTGGGCGCGAACTCGCCCTGGAGGATGTGCAGATCGGTGCCGCACAGGCCGCAGGCGGCGACCTCCACGACCACCTCGCGCGGCCCGGGCGTCGGGTCGGGGACCTCGGTGACGACGGCGCGGCCCACGGACTCGATGACGGCGGCCTTCATTTCACGGCTCCCAAGGACAGGCCCTGGACCAGTTTGTCCTGGGCGGCGAACCCCGCGGCGAGCACCGGCAGGGAGATGACGAGCGACGCGGCGCACACCTTCGCCAGGAACAGGCCCTGGCTGGTGATGAAGCCGGTCAGGAAGACGGGGGCGGTCTCCGCGACCACGCCGGTGAGCACGCGCGCGAAGAGCAGCTCGTTCCAGCTGAAGATGAAGCAGATCAGGGCGGTCGCCGCGATGCCGGGCAGGGCGATCGGGGCGACCACGCGCGCGAGGATCGTCGGCAGCCGGGCCCCGTCCACCCGCGCCGCCTCGATCACCGCCACCGGGACCTCGGCGAGGAAGGACTGCATCATCCACACCGCGATCGGCAGGTTCATGGAGGTGTACAGGACGACCAGGAGCCAGATGTTGTCCAGCAGGTCCGCGTTCTTCGCGAACAGATAGATCGGCAGCAGGCCCGCCACCACCGGCAGCATCTTGGTCGACAGGAAGAAGAACAGGACGTCCGTCCACTTCTTCACCGGGCGGATCGACAGCGCGTAGGCCGCCGGGAGGGCGAGCAGCAGGACCAGGACGGTCGACCCGACCGACGCCACCGTCGAGTTGATCAGCGCGGGCCAGGGGCTCGCGCCGCCGCCGGTGCCGAAGAACTCGCGGTAGCCGTCGAGGGTGAGCGACGCGGTGAAGGACGGCGGGTTGGTCGCCGCGTCCTGCTCGGAGTGGAAGGAGGTCAGGGTCATCCAGGCGACGGGCAGGAAGAACACGATCCCGGCTGCCCAGGCCAGCAGCCCGAGGCCGCCTCGGCGTACGACGTTCATGCGCGGGACACCTCCTCACGGAACAGGGACGAGACGACCCGCAGGGCGAAGGTCGCGATGACGATCGAGCCGATGACCACCAGCACGCCCGCGGCCGAGGCGAGGCCGTTCTCATGGGCCTGGTAGAAGCTCTGGTAGACGGTGTAGGGCAGGTTGGCGGTGCCCAGGCCGCCGGAGGTGATGGTGAAGACCGCGTCGAAGTTCTGCACGATGTAGATCGACCCGAGCAGCGCGCCCAGCTCCAGGTACCGGCGCAGGTGCGGGAGCGTCAGATAGCGGAAGATCTGCCAGTCGCTCGCGCCGTCCACCCGGGCGGCCTCCATCTGCTGCTGGTCGCGGCTCTGCAGACCGGCCAGCAGGATCAGCATCATGAACGGCGTCCACTGCCAGACGAGGGAGGCCTCGACCGCGAGCAGCGGGGTGTCCGAGATCCAGTCCGGCTGCGGTCCGCCCACGTAGTGCAACAACCCGTTGAGCAGGCCGTATTCGGGGTTGTACAGGACGTGCTTCCAGAGCAGGGCCGCGGCCACCGGGACCACCAGGAAGGGTGCGATCAGCAGGGTGCGGACCACGCCCCGGCCCCGGAACCTGCGGTCCAGGAGCAGCGCCAGCGCCAGGCCCAGCACCAGGCTGACCAGCACCACGGTCGCCGTCAGCAGGACGGTCGTCCACACCGAGTGGCGCAGGTCGGCGTCGGTGAGGACCTGGTGGTAGTTGTCGAGGCCGGTGAAGCGGCGGGCGTCGGGGTAGAGGGCGTTCCAGTCGAAGAAGGAGATCACCAGCGTGGCCACGAACGGGAGTTGGGTGACCACGATCATGAAGACCAGGGTGGGCAGCAGCGGGGCGCGGGTCGCCCAGGCGCGCAGCCGTGCCTCCCGCGCGCGGGGCGTGGGTACGGGGGGTGCGGCCACGGGGGCCGTCGTCGTCGCGGTCATCGTCCCTCGTACTCCTCGGAGATCCGCTCGGCGAGCGCTTGCGACTTCTTCAGGGCCGACTCGACGGACTGGCGTCCGGCGATGGCCGCGCTGATCTCCTGGGAGACCTTGGTGCCGAGGTCGGTGAACTCGGGGATGCCGACGAACTGGATGCCGGGCGCGGGTCGCGGCTGCACTCCCGGGTCGTTGGGCTTCGCCGCCTCGATGGCCTGCTTCGTCATCTCCTGGAAGGCGCCGGCCTCCGCGCGGTAGGCCGCGCTCTCGTACGTCGACGCCCGCTTGCCGGCCGGGACGTTCGCCCAGCCGATCTCCTCGCCGACCAGCTGCTCGTACTGCTTGCCGGAGGCCCAGGAGACGAACTTCCAGGCCTTGTCGGGGTTGCGGGAGGCCTGCTGGATGCCCCAGGCCCAGGTGTAGAGCCAGCCGGCGGCGTCGGTGCGTTCCACGGGGGCGGGGGCGTACCCCATCTTGCCCTTGACCGGGGACTTCGCCGCCTCCAGGGAACCGGCCGCGGAGGTGGCGTCGTACCACATGGCGACCTTGCCCTGGGTCATGTTGTTCAGGCACTCGGCGAACCCGGACTGCGCGGCCCCGGACTCGCCGTGGTCGCGGACCAGGTCGACATAGAACGTCACCGCCTTCTCCCACTCGGGGGAGTTCAGCCGCGCCTTCCAGTCCTTGTCGAACCAGGTGCCGCCGAAGGTGTTCACGACGGTCGTCAGGGGTGCCATCACCTCCCCCCAGCCGGGCAGTCCGCGCAGACAGATGCCCTTCATGCCGGGCTCGGCGCCGTCCGTCTTCGCCGCGAGGTCGGCCACCTGCTCCCAGGTGGGGTGCGCGGGCATCGTCAGCCCCTTCGCCGCGAACACGTCCTTGCGGTACATCAGGAAGGACGACTCGCCGTAGAAGGGCTGGCCGTAGAGCTTGCCGTCGTCCGCGGTGAGGGATTCGCGCATCGGCTTCAGGACGTCGGGCTCGTCGTACGCCGGGTCCTTCGCGACGTACGCGTCCATCGGCCGCAGCCAGCCGTTGCGGGCGTAGATCGGTATCTCGTAGTTCGACAGGGTCGCCACGTCGTACTGGCCCGCCTGGTTGGCGAAGTCCTGGCTGATCTTGTCGCGGACGTCGTTCTCCGGCAGGACGGTGAAGCTCACCTTGATGCCGGTCTCCTTGGTGAAGTGCGCGGCGGTGAGCTTCTGCAACTCCGTCATCTGGGGGTTGTTGACCATGAGGACGTTGATGGAGTCGCCGCCGGAACCCGCCCCGCCGGCCCCGGCCCAGCAGCCGGAGAGCAAGGGGGCGAGCAGCGTCCCTGCGGCGGCCATGGCGAGTGCGGCTCGCGGCCTCCGTCGGCTCTGGGTGCGCATGGATCGCTCCTGGGCATAGTGGGATGTATCGGTCGCCCCGAGGCATGGCGGTGCCCTCGAGGACGGGTGGGCCGGGGGTTCAGACCCTGATGACCTGGGGCCCCAGCAGTGAGTACCGGTGTGCCTCGGCCGTCGGCAGCAGCGTGCTGGTCACGATCGTTTCCAGGGCGCTCACCTCGGCGAACCGGCAGAAGCTGACCGCCCCGAACTTGGTGTGCACGCCCACGAAGACCGTGCGCCGGGCCGCCCGCACGGCCTGCGCCTTGACCTCGCCGACAGCGGGATCAGGCGTGGTCAGACCGTGCTCGCGGGAGATGCCGTTGGCGCCGATGTAGGCGAGGTCGACGACGAAGCCGGCCAGCATCTTCGTCGTCCAGTGGTCGACGGTGGCCAGGGTGCCGGAGCGCACCCGGCCGCCGAGCAGCAGTACGGACATGTTGTCGGTCTCGGCGAGCGTGCCCGCGACCGGCAGGGACGCGGTGACCACGGTCAGCGGCCGGTCCGCGGGCAGCGCCTCGGCGATGAGCTGCGGGGTGAAGCCCTCGTCGACGAAGACCGTCTCGGCGTCCCCGAGCAGGGCGGCCGCCGCGGCGGCGATCCGGCGTTTCTCGGGTACGTGACTGGTCGCGCGGAAGGCCAGCGTCGTCTCGAAGCCGGCGCTCTCCACGGGATAGGCGCCGCCGTGCGTACGGCGGACGAGCCCGTGGTCCTCCAGGGCGCGGAGGTCTCTGCGCACGGTTTCCTTCGCCACGCCGAGCTGGGTGGCGAGGGTGTTGACGTCGACGGCGCCGGTCGCGCGGGCGGTGTGGACGATGTGTCGCCGGCGGTCTTCCGCGGTGCCGGTCATTTCGTCACCCGCTTTCCCTGTGTCGTTGCCCGTTCGGGCCGTATGCAGGAAGTTCTACAGCGGGTGTGGGGCGGTGACCAGGTCTGTTGCAGGGGTGATAGTGACCGGGTGCGCCCGTTCGGGCAGGGTGCGCCCAGGAGCTCGGCGGGTGCTGCGGTCGTGCGGCCGCGGGTTCGTTGTGGCTGGTCGCGCAGTTCCCCGCGCCCCAGGTCGTGGCGCTGACACGCTGACGATCACGGCTGGGCCCGTGCCCGGATACGGCGGCGGGGGGGGGCGGGGGGGGGGCCCCCCCCCCCCCCCCCCGCGCGTCCCCGCCAGGAAGGGCCGACAAAAGCGACAGGCGGCGGGGGAGGGA
>NZ_JBFAKW010000189.1:0-13535 GCF_040655955.1 Streptomyces sp. NPDC050263
GTACGTCCAGTACGAGGACTTCCGGCCGGCACACCGAGAGCACGCACCGGACGCCGCTCCTTGACGGGCAAACGTTGCCTGCCGCGGCACTAGATCGTCACTCCGTCCACCTGGAGCGTCTGCACCGCGCCCGCCGCGAACGGCACGCTGATCGTCTTTCCGCTCAGGTAGGTGTCCGAGCGGGCCGTGTAGAGGTCGCCCGTTCCGCTCGTCACCGTGTTCCAGCGGGGGACCAGGCCGGACGAGCCGCCCGTCACCGTCGTGAAGCGGGAGAGGTCGAAGGTCAGGGTCTGGGCGGAGGCGGAAGTGTTCGCGGCCACGATCACCAGGCGCTTCGCCGTCTTGTCGATCGCCGCCGCCGCGTAGCTCACGCCGGTGTCGAGGATCGTCATGCCGGGGCGGATGTGCCGGCTGAACTGGGCCATCACGTAGTACTTCGTCGTGACGGCGCCCGCCGCCAGCGTGCTCGCGTCGTACGCGATCATCGCCCAGTTCGTCGACGGGTCCATGACCTGCCAGTAGACCCAGGCCGTCGGGTGCAGCCAGCGGAAGTCGTAGAGCAGGTTGCTCGCCATCGACAGGCCCGTGCCGTCGTTGTCGCCCGTCTCCGAGTTCCACAGGGCCTTGCCGGCCGTCGTGACCACGTCCGTGTAGAGCAGGTCCCGGCGGCCGCCCGAGCCCTGGTAGCCGTGGACGTTGACCCGGTTCACCAACCCCTTCGTCGTCGACGAGAAGGAGTTCCAGGTGGTGCGGGCGAGGTCGTAGCTCGTCTCGTCCGACGCCGAGATCTTCGTCGCCGTCAGACCGCGCTTGTCCAACTCGCTGCGCATGTACGGCAGTACGGCCGACTGGACGGTGGCGTCCATGTGGCAGCCCTCCTGCGTGCCGGTCGCCGTCCACCAGGACGACGACGGCTCGTTGAAGGGGTCGACCGTCGCGAAGTTCACGCCCCAGTTGTTCTTGGCGTAGAGGGCCACGGCCGCCAGGTGGGAGGCGTGCTGGCGGTAGTTCCAGGACTGGAGGTTGTTGCCGCCGCCCGACGCGCCGGACGGGTTGTGGTTCAGACACATCCACCACATGGGGGAGTTGGCGAACAGCTCGGTCGTCGCGCCGCGCGCCGTCGCCTTCTGGAGCATCGCGCGCTGGGCGGCGTCCGCGGTCCAGTCCCAGGCCGAGGACGTCGGGTCCTCGTTGTTCCAGTCCTGCCAGTAGCCCTCGATCTGCTTGAACCCGGGGATGTTGGCGGAGGCCACCATGCCGGCGCCGCTCACCGAGTTCCAGTTGCACGCGCCCAGGTTGTAGCGGGCGATGTTCAGGCCGAGGCCGGGGAGGGTCTTGCCGTTGTAGGACACCGAGTTGGTGGTGAAGAAGATGTCGGCGAAGTCGTTCCGGGTGCCGAAGACATTCGCCCACCAGGCCAGCGAGGTTCCCCAGCCTTCCCAAGTTCCGTACGTCGTCGACGGGTTGACGGAGATCGTCGCGTCGGCGTGGGCCGTTCCTGTGGCGAGGGCGGTTCCGAACAGTGCACCGCCGGAGGCGGCCAGCAGTGTTCTACGTCGGATCATGGTCACTCCACTCCGAGTCGTGGCCGGTCCCGTTCGGCCGAATCGAAGCATCGGGCGTGGCGCCTGGGGTTGTCGAGAGTTCTGACAGCCCTTTCTCCAACCTGTGGAGAAAGGCGGAGGGATGGACTCCGCACCTGGATCTGTACCCGGCTCTGCGCCTGGTTCTGCGCCCTTTCCGCACCCGGTTCCGCACCGGTTCGAGGGGGCGAACAGCCAGGTCGTCCGGGTGCGGCTCTGGAGACCTCGTTCTCTTGCCCCTATCGTGCCCGCGTGCGGATTCCCCTCGTACAGCACAGCACCCGGCGGCGGCGCGCCCGATACCGGCGGGTGCTCTGGAGCGGTGCCGAACTGCTCGTCACGGCCGGGGTGTTGGTCCTGCTCCTCGTCGTGCATCAGCTGTGGTGGACCAACCGGGAGGCGAAGGACGGCGCGGAGCGGCGGGTGGAGGCGCTGGAGCGGGAGTGGGAGGCAGCCCCCGGCGCCGGCGCCGGCGCCGGCACCGACGGCAACGGCGACACCGACGGCGACGGTGACAGCGAGAAGAACAGCCGGAGCGACAGCGGCGGCGCGAGCGACGGCACCGGTGGTGACATCGACTCCGGTGGCGGCGGCCGGGAGTCGTCCCGGGCCTACGCCGTCCTCCGCATCCCCCGCCTCGACCTCCAGGTCCCCGTCGCCGAGGGGACCAGCAAGCAGAAGGTCCTCAACAAGGGATACGTCGGCCACTACGCCGACACCCAACAGCCGGGCCAGGACGGGAACTTCGCGGTCGCCGGGCACCGCAACACGCACGGCGAGCCCTTCCGGTACCTCAACCGTCTCAGGAAGGGCGACAAGGTGGAGGTCGAGACCAGCAGCGCGACCTACACCTACACCGTGGACAAGATCCTGTCGCAGACCTCACCCCGCGACTCGGGCGTCATCCGGCCCGTACCCCGTTCCCTCACCGAGCCCGGCTACGGCTATGACGCCCCCGGCCGCTATCTCACCCTCACCACCTGCACACCCGAGTACACCTCGCGCTACCGGCTGGTGGTCTGGGGGGAACTGAGCTCGACGAAGCCGAGGTCCTGAGCCCACCGGGCCGGCCGACGAGCCCATGACCTCAGTTCTTCGGAGTGAGCACCACATACGTGACGTTCGTGTCGTCGGCCATGGCGCCTCTGAACAGTTGTTCGTTCAGCAGCGGTGAGGTGGTGAGCACCGAGGCCAACACACCGGCAACCGAGGTGAGGAAACTCAGGACCGCGGGCGCTCCGACGAAGAGCGCGTCTTCGATCTCCTTCATGCCGACCTCGCTGAGGACGTCGCCGATGAAGTCCTCGACCTCGCTCGGCGGGTCGGGCGGACCGTTGTAGATCGACACGTAGTAGCCGTTTGCCTGACGTGCGCTGACGGTGATCCGGGCATCGTCTCGAATCGCCTTGCCCTGCGGCGCCTCCGAGGGAATCGGGATCAAGGTGCCGTCGGGATCGGGCGCGGCTTCGAATCGGGTCGTATCGTCGCTCGCAGGGTTGGGAAGTGTGCCTCCCATGTCGAACCCTCCATTCCGAAGGGGCCCAGGCCAGACCCTGATGAATCCCCGATGCCTCCAGCTTCACCCCGGCCGGGAGATGCCGCAAACCCGCGACCTACGACCGCTACGACCGCTGCTCCAGAGCCTCCCGTACCGCGTTCAGGATGGTCTCCGTGCCGGCGCCCAGGGCGCGTGCCGCCGAGGTGAAGTCGCGGGCCAGGGTGGCGAGTCGCTCGGCGTCGGGGTGCTGCGGTTCGGCGGGGAGGGCCGCGACCCGGGTGCCCGCGCCCCGGCGGGTGCGGATCAGTTCGACGGCCTCCAGCTCGCGGTAGGCGCGGGCCACCGTGCCCGGTGCCAGGCCCAGGTCGGCGGCCAACTGCCGTACGGTCGGCAGCCGTTCGCCCTCCACCAGTCGCCCGGTGACGATCAGCGAGGCCAGCTGGGCGCGGATCTGCTCGTACGGCGGCACCTGGCTGGTGGTGTCGACACGGACAGCGGGTTCACTCATCGTCCACGGCCCGGGGCGCGACGATGGTGAACAGCGACCATCCGAGGGCGAACAGGCTCAGCAGGCCCAGGGGGTAGATCACCAGGGCCGTGACGTTGCCCAGCATCCCGGCGCACTTCGAGTAGAACAGCACTCTGCCGATCATCCCCAGGACGAGCAGCAGTTGGCTGGATACCAGCAGCCCCCAGGCCGCGATGATCGCCCAACTGCGGTCGTGGCGACGCAGGTTGTCGCCGGGGCGGTGGGCGATGCGGCGCAGGGACCAGGCACAGGCGGCGGTGCCGAGGGCGAGGGAGACGAGCACCGGGGTGGCGTAGAAGAGGCCGGGCCAGGGGCCGAGGTGGCGGGTCGGACCGGCCGCGCAGGTGACGGTGAGGGTTCGGCCGGCCCGGCCCTGGCCGTCGGGGTCGGCCACGGCCGCCCCGATCGTCAGCAGCACGACCAGGCAGGCCGTCTGGAAGACGAACAGCGGGGCCATCCGCGGCGGTACGTGGTCCCGGACCCGGCGCGGGGCGAGACCGGCGGTGCGGACCGCTTCCTGCGGGGCCGGCGTGAGGGAGTCGCCGAGCAGGACCCCGCCCACCGCGCACAGACCGAAGGCGGTGACGGCGGAGACGAAGGGCATGGCGAGCTCGTCGCCGCCCATGGTGAGCAGCAGCTGGACGACCACGACGCCCAGCGCCAGCCCGGCCCAGCGGGCGCAGAGGTCGGCACGGGCCAGGAGTCTCTCGGGCGAGACGGTGTCGATCATGTCGGATCCCCCGGTGAGCACTTGTATCTCTTGTATCAAAGGGTGAGTACAAGATGCCGTGGGCGAGATCTTGTGTCAAACGGTTGATACAAGCTCGCTTCGTTCGGTCTGTACGAGCTCGCTCCGTTCGGCTGTACTGGCTCGCTTCGTTCGCGCTCGGGCCAGGAGTGGGCCAGGCCGCCGCCGAACTCGGCCCGTACGGCGAATGTCCCGTCTGCGGAACTGTCGTACCGGTCCCGGACGTCATCATGGTGCCGGTATAACCGAGACAACAGACACAGCAGACACAGCAGACACAGCGGGCACAGCGGACACAGCAGTCACCCACAGGACGGGAGGGCGGGAACATGACCCGGAGTCGGTTCGTGCCGCGCGCCGCCCTGCTCCTGTTCGTCCTCTTCGTGGACGTCCTGCTGCTGGACGCCGGCGGCCTCTCCGCCGCCGTCGCGCTCGCCGCGACCGCCGCCGCCGGTTCCGCGCTCGCCGTCTGCACGCTCGTCGCCGCGCGCAGCGCCCCCGCCGTGCCGCCCACCCGGGTGCGCACGGCCATCAGGGACCGGGCCCGGCGGACGGCCTTCCTGCCGCAACGCGACCCCGACGCCTCGGGCAGACCCCGCCCCAGGGCCCCCGGCCACGCCCTCCCGACGACCGTCGCGTAGGGCACCCCCGGCCGGCGCCACCGGCTCAACTCCGTGACCCCGCGCGGGTCGTCATGCCGCCACGAAATCGACGTCTGGCACGACGAGACCCCCGGAGGGCTCCTCACCCATGTCCGTACCCATGTCCGTACCCATGTCCGTATCGATGTCCGTACCCATGTCCGCTTTCGCCGGTTTGGTCGAGCACCTCGCCGACCTGCTCCAGCCCCTGTTCGGCGCGGCCGCCGCAGCCGCCGCGATCATCCTGTTCACCGCTCTCGTACGGCTCCTCGTCCACCCCCTGTCCCGCGCGGCAGCCCGCGGGCAGAAGGCCCGGACGGCGTTGCAGCCGCGGATCGCCGAACTGCGCAAGAAGCACGCCAGGAACCCCGAGAGGCTCCAGCGGGCGGTGCTGGAACTGCACGCCGAGGAAAAGGTGTCGCCGCTGTCCGGACTGCTGCCCAGCCTCTGCCAGCTGCCCGCCTTCTTCCTCCTCTACCACCTCTTCTCCAGCTCCTCGATCGGCGGCGCGAGCAACGAACTGCTCAGCCACGAGCTCTTCGCCGCACCCCTCGGCGACCGCTGGACGGACGCGCTGACCGGCGGCGGGATGTTCGGCGAGGCCGGGCTGGTCTACCTCGGGCTGTTCGCCGTCGTCGCGGCCGTCGCGTCCTTCAACTTCGTACGGGCGAAGCGGACGCCGCTGCCCCAGCCCGCCGCCGGTCCGGACGTGCCCGGGCTCGGCACGGTCGCCAAGGTGATGCCGTTCCTGTCCTTCTTCACGCTGGTCACCGTGGCCGTCGTACCGCTGGCCGCCGCGCTGTACGTGATCACGAGCACGACGTGGAGCGCGGTCGAACGGGCATTCCTGTATCGGTGACGGCACCGGGTCGGCGGTGGTGACGGTCCAGTACGTGAGCCGGGTATTGCGGAGCGGACGTCCAGCTTGGAGGATCGACCAGTCATCCGATGGCTGCACCCGTCGGACGGCGCTCGCGATCGAGGGAGACAGTCACCATGAAGCTGCTGCGAGTCGGTACGGCGGGAGCGGAGCGCCCCGCGCTGCTCGACCCCGAGGGGATTCTCCGGGATCTCTCCGCGGTCGTCCCGGACGTCGACGGCGCGCTGCTCGCCGACGACGCGGCGCTCGGCCGGGTCCGGGCCGCCGCCGAGTCCGGGGAGCTGCCGGCGCTGGACGCGACCGGGCTGCGGATCGGGCCGCCGCTGGCACGGATCGGCAAGATCGTGTGCATCGGGCTCAACTACCACGACCACGCCCGTGAGACCGGGGCCGAGCCGCCGCCCGAGCCGGTCATCTTCTTCAAGGCGGCGGACACGGTCGTCGGCCCGTACGACACCGTGCTCGTGCCGCGCGGGTCCGCCAAGACGGACTGGGAGGTGGAGCTGGCGGTCGTCATCGGACGTACCGCCCGCTACCTGGAGTCGGCGACGGACGGCCTCGCGCACGTCGCCGGGTACGCCGTCGCGCACGACGTGTCCGAGCGGGAGTTCCAGATCGAGCGGGGCGGGACCTGGGACAAGGGCAAGAACTGCGAGACGTTCAATCCGCTGGGGCCGTGGCTCGTCACGGCGGACGAGGTCGGCGACCCGCAGGGGCTTTCCCTGAGGCTCTGGGTCAACGGGGAGCTGAAGCAGGACGGGACGACGGCCGAGCAGATCTTCCCGGTGGGGGAGGTCGTGCGGTACGTCAGCCAGTTCATGACGCTGTACCCCGGGGACGTCATCAACACCGGGACGCCGGCGGGGGTCGCGCTGGGGGCGCCTGAGCCGAAGCCGTACCTGCGGGCCGGGGATGTCGTCGAGCTGGAGATCGAAGGGCTCGGCCGACAGCGACAGGAGTTCAAGGACGCGTGACGCTCCGCTGTGGCGGGGCCGGGGAACTGCGGTCGTTCGTCGACACCGAGGCCGTCAGCGGCGGGTCGCGCAGTTCCCCGTCCCCCTGAGGGGCGCGTCAGCCCAGGTACTTGTCCAGGAACTGTTCCAGTACCTCGACCACGAAGCGGTGGTCCTCCAGTTGGGGGAGGCCCGAGACCGTCACCGCGCCCACGATGCCCACGCCCTCCACGTTGATGGGGAAGGAGCCGCCGTGGGCCGCGTACGCGTCGGGGTCCAGGCGGGAGGAGTCCTCGAACGTCGTGCCCTTGGCCCGGCAGCGGGCGCCCACCAGGTAGGAGGAGGCGCCGAAGCGTTCCACCACCCGGCGCTTGCGGGCGATCCACGCGTCGTTGTCCGGGGCCGAGCCGGGCAGGGCCGCGTGGAAGAGCTGCTGGCCGGAGCGGTGGATGTCGACGGCGACCGGCGCCTGGCGCTCGCGGGCCAGCTCCACCAGGAGCGAGCCGAGCGCCCACGCGTCGTCGTGCGTGAACTGGCGGAAGACCAGTCGCCGTTCCTGGCCCTGGAGTTCCTCCAGGGTCGGGGTGATCTCCGGGGTGAACTTCGGGGTGATCTCGTGGGTGCCCATTACAGCGTCACCGCCACTTTGTCTCGTGCCGAACGGCGGGCCGCCTCCAGTACGTCGAGGGCGGCGGCCGCCTCGACGGCGGTCACCGGGCCCGGGCCGCCGTCGATCAGTGCCTTGGCCACCGCAGCGTAGTAGGCCGGGTAGTCGCCGGGGAGGGTCCGTACGGGTTCTCCGCCGCCGGTCAGCGGGGACTCGCCGGAACCGAGGCGGCCCCACAGCTCCTCCGGCTCCGTGCCCCAGACGGCGGAGTCGGCGGATCCGGCCGGGCGCGCGCCCTCCCGCAGCGCCGCCTCCTGCGGGTCCAGGCCGTACTTCACGTATCCCGCCTTCGAGCCCAGCACCCGGAAACGCGGGCCGAGTTGGGCGGTCGTCGCGGAGACGTAGAGGTGGGAGCGGACGCCGTTCGCGTGCGTGATCGCGATGAACGTGTCGTCGTCGGTCTCCGCGCCGGGCCGGCGGATGTCCGCCTCGGCGTAGACCGAGACGGCCGGTCCGAAGAGGACCAGTGCCTGGTCGACGACGTGGCTGCCGAGGTCGTAGAGGAGACCTCCGATCTCTGCGGGATCGCCGGACTCCCGCCAGCCGCCCTTCGGCAGCGGCCGCCACCGCTCGAACCGGGACTCGAAGCGTCGGACGTCGCCCAGTTCGCCCTCGTCCAGGAGTCGGCGCAGGGTCAGGAAGTCGTTGTCCCAGCGGCGGTTCTGGAAGACGGAGAGCAGCAGCCCGCGCTCCTCGGCGAGGGCGGCCAGCTCCCGGGCCTCGGCCGCGGTACCGGCCACTGGCTTGTCGACGACGACCGGCAGGCCGGCCTTCAGGGCGGCGGTCGCGAGCGGGACGTGCGTCTTGTTCGGGGACGCGATGACGATCAGGTCCAGCTCGTCGGCCCGGGCGAGCAGTTCGTCGGGGGTGGCGACGACGCGGACGTCCGGGAACTCGGCGCGGGCCTGCTGCTGTCGCTCGGGGTTCGAGGTGACCACGGTGTCGAGGGCGAGGCCCTCGGTCGCGGCGATCAGCGGGGCGTGGAAGACGGAGCCGGCGAGGCCGTAGCCGATCAGGCCCACGCGGAGGGGAGTAGCACTCATGAAACCCACTTTCGCAACGCTGTTGCCAAAGTGCAAGCAGGGGAGAGAATGGGGACGTGAACCTGAGGAACGGAGGCGCCCGCCGGGACGGCCCGCAGGGCGCGCATCGCCCGGACCGCACGACCGGCGTGAACCTGCTGGCGCTGCGCAGCCACAACACCGCGCTGGTGCTGGATCTGCTGCGGTCGGCGGGGCCGGACGGCATCAGCCGTCTCGAACTCGCCGAGCGCACCCGGCTGACCCCGCAGGCCGTCAGTAAGATCACCGCCCGGCTGCGGGACGAGGGGCTGGCGGCGGAGGCGGGTCGCCGTGCCTCGACCGGCGGCAAGCCGCGCACGGTCCTGCGGCTGGTCCCCGAGGCCGGGCACGCGGTCGGCGTCCACCTCGACCGGGACGAGCTGCGGGTGATCCTGGCCGATCTCGACGGGCGGGTGGTGGGGGAGAGGTGCGTCCCGCTGTTCCTGGGCGCGGGCGCGGAGGCCGTGCTGGGGGCGGTGGTGCGGGAGGTGGGCGAGGTCGTCGAGGACGCCTCGATCCGGTCGACCGGCGTCGCCGGGGCCGTCGCGTCGTCCCTCCTCGGCGTCGGCGTGGCCCTGCCGGGCCCGCTCGACCATGCCCACGGGGTGCTGCACCGGGTCACCGGCTTCCCCGAGTGGGACGGGTTCCCGCTGCGGGACGTGCTGGCGGCGCGGCTCGGCATGCCGGTGGTCGTCGACAAGGACACCAACGCGGCCGCGCTCGGCCTCGCGGTCGGCGGTGAGCGGGGCGTCGCCGAGCACGGTGGCGGTGGCGGCGGTGGTGGCGGTGGCGGTGGTGGCGGCGGTGAGGAACGCGTCGGCCGCGAGCACGGCTCCTTCGCCTATCTCCACCTCGGGACGGGCCTCGGCGCGGGCCTGGTGATCGGCGGGACCCTGCACCGGGGCGCGCGCACCGGCGCGGGGGAGTTCGGACACCAGGTCATCCAGCTGGACGGGCCGCCCTGCCCCTGCGGCAACCGCGGCTGCATCGAGGCGCTGTGCCTGGCGGCCATCGCCCGGGGGGACGTGGCCGAGGCGGCACGCGTGCTCGGCGAGGGCGCCGCGAACCTGGCCGGACTGCTCGACACCGACGCCGTGCTGCTGGGCGGCCGCACGATCGCGGCGGCGCCGGAGCGGTTCGTCCGCGGAGTCGCCGCCGTCCTCGACGCCCGCGCCCGCCGCGAGGGGTCGTCGCAGGCCGCCGTACCGGTCCGCCTCGCCCCCGGCGGCCCACGCGGCGTAGCGGAGGGCGCGGCCCAACTCCTCCTGTCCCCACTGTTCGGCCCAGCCAACGGCTGACGCCTGCCTGGCCCGGGCTGACGCCTGTCTGGCGGGGGCTGACGCCTGTCTGGCGGGGGCGGACGCCTGTCTGGCGGGGGCGGACGCCTGTCTGGCGGGGGCGGACGCCTGTCTGGCCGGGGCGGACGCCTGTCTGGCGGGGGCGGACGCCTGTCTGGCCGGGGTGAGGCAGGTCGTCCGCACACGCCGACCTCGCGTTGCTCCTCCCAGAGGTACGACTGAATGAGGGGATTCGTACGGTCGTGCGGTGTGCCGGGTCCGGTTGTCTCGGTTTCTCGTGCAGGCTCACGTGTTCATGCGACTGTGCCCGCCTGTCTCCCTCTGTCTTGCCGCGGCCGCCGCCCTCCTTCCCGCGACCGCGACCGCGACCGCCACCGCGTACGCGGAAGCCGGTCCGAGCTGCTCGGGCCCCGAAGCCGGTGGCTTCCCCCTCACCACCCGCCTCCACGGGGGCCCGGACTCCTACCGGGCCGGGGGCGGATACGGCATCTGGTATCTCGACCTCACCAACACCACCCGCCGTACCTGCACCGAGATCCACCCGGTCGTCGTCCTAGTCGACGCCGAACGCGCCCTGAAGCCGACCCAGCCCCGACTCGAGTTCTACGCCGACGGACAACCGCACGCGGTCCGCTTCGAGCCCACGGACGACGACGAACTGGTCGGAGCGTTCACCGACGAGGGCGCCGAAGACCCGGCCGGTGACCTCGCGCCGTTCCTCGGCTTCACCGTCGGCCCCGGTCGGACCCTCACCGTCAAGTTGCGCCTGGCCCTCACCTCCGACACCGCACCCAACGCCGTCACCGCCAACGCGGCCGTCGTCCAGCGGCACGGTGACGACGGCGACTGGATCGGGCAGTCGAACGACTACCGCTTCGCCGTCGAGACCGACCGCGACCCCAAGGCCGAACCCGACCCGGAGCCCGAACCGGAACCCGTCCCCGACCCGGCCTCCTCCTCCTCCTCCTCCGACTCCGACTCCGCCACGGACGGGACCCCCACCCCACCCTCCACCCCCGGCCCCTCCGCCACGGACACCGGACGGCTCTCCCTCGCCGAGGAGGCCGAGGAACTCGCCATGTCCGGCCTCTCCTCACCCGCCGCCCTCGTCGCCGGCACCGTCTGTCTTCTCGCCGCGGGCGCGGCCCTCTTCCTGGCCCGCCGACGCCGTTGAGCCGGGGGCCGAGCCCGCCCGAGTCCGGCCCGAGCCCCGCCCGCGTCCCAGCCCGTGGACGGTCCGAAACCGGCCGTTCCCACAAGATCCGGCCTGTGATTAGGGTGGGGCGCACGCAGCGACCGCGTACACGCGTCACAACCGCGTACTCGCGTACGGCAGGGAGATTCCGCACATGGCAGACCGCAAGCCCATCGAGTCGTGGCTCACCGACATGGACGGTGTGCTCATCCACGAGGGCGTGCCGATCCCCGGCGCCGACGCCTTCCTGAAGAAGCTGCGCGAGTCCGGCAAGCCGTTCCTGGTCCTGACCAACAACTCGATCTACACCCCGCGCGACCTCCAGGCCCGCCTCCAGCGCATGGGCCTGGACGTGCCGGTCGAGAACATCTGGACCTCCGCGCTCGCCACCGCCAAGTTCCTGGACGACCAGCGGCCCGGCGGTACGGCGTACGTCATCGGCGAGGCGGGTCTGACCACCGCGCTGCACGACATCGGCTACATCCTCACCGACCACGAGCCGGACTACGTCGTCCTCGGCGAGACCCGCACCTACTCCTTCGAGGCGATGACCAAGGCCGTCCGGCTCATCAACGACGGCGCCCGTTTCATCTGCACCAACCCGGACGAGACCGGCCCCTCCACCGAGGGCCCGCTGCCGGCCACCGGAGCGGTCGCCGCGCTGATCACCAAGGCGACCGGCAAGAACCCGTACTTCGCGGGCAAGCCCAACCCGCTGATGATGCGCACCGGGCTGAACGCCATCGGCGCCCACTCGGAGACCAGCGCGATGATCGGCGACCGCATGGACACCGACGTGCTGGCGGGCATCGAGGCCGGGATGCAGACCTACCTGGTGCTCACCGGGCTGACCCGGCCCGAGCAGGTCGAGAACTTCCCGTACCGTCCGTCGAAGATCGTGGACTCGATCGCGGACCTCGTCGACCGGATCTGAAACCCGGCGCGACCGGATCTGAAACCGGGAACGGACGGATCTGAAACCGGGAACGGACGGATCTGAAACCGGGAACGGACGGATCTGAAACCCGTCGCGGAGTGAAACAGACCCGTACGGAGTAGCGAGACCCCGCCTGAGGGTGCGCATCGGGCCGGGGCGGGGGAGTCTCCAGATAGCTGGAGGTTCACGATGAGTTCACTGAAAGTCACTCTCTGTGCGGGCGTCGCGGTCGCCGCCGCGGTGCTCATCCCCACGGCCTACGCCTCGGGCGAAGGCGGCGCGGACACAGGCGGCAGCGTCTCGGTGACGCCGGCCACGCCCGCACCCGGCTCCCAGGTCACGCTGAAGGTCAGCGGCTGCGGCGGCAGGACGGCCACCGCGGTCTCCGCCGTCTTCGTCGCCGACGCGCAGCTCGTCGGCTCGGGCGGCACGCTCTCCGGCGACACCCAGGTCCGCTCCTCGATCGTGGCAGGCACCTACGACGTGCGGATCACCTGCGTCGACGTCAAGGTGCGGGGCCGGATCAAGGTCGTCGAGTCGACGTCTCCCGGACTGCCGCAGTCGGACGACCCGACCGCGCCCGCCGCTTCCCCCGCCACCGCGACTGCCGCCACCCCCGTCGCCCCGGTCCACGCCGGAGGCGGCGGCACCGCCCCGCTCGCCGCCGCCGAGCAGGCACGGGTGGACGGCCACGGGCCCGGAACCGCGCAGGCGGTCATCGGCCTGGTGCTCGCGGGTGTCGCCGCCGCCGTCGTGTTCCGCGGCGTGCGCCGGAGACGCAGGGCGGACTGAGCCGTGTCCGACCGTGAACGCGAACACTCTTCCGGTCGCTTCCTCACCGGTCTGGCCTGGGCGACGCTGCTGCTCGGGCTGTGGCTGTGGGGGCGCGAGGTGACCGACGTACGGCACGGCACATCCGCCCCGGCCACTGGCGACATCGCCGCGGTGGGCCGTCCGCCGGACGTCGAACTCCCGCCCGCCGTCCAGCCGTTGGGGCAGGCGCTGCCACGACGCATCGACATACCCGAACTGGGCGTGCAGGCTCCGGTCGTCGCCCGCGGCCTGGACGCCGAGGGGGGCATCGACCCGCCGCCCTTCGACCAGGCGGGCGTGGTCGGCTGGTACGCCGACGGCGCGGAACCCGGTGCCAAGGGCACCGCCCTGCTGGTCGGGCACGTCGACACCGAGACCCGGCCCGCCGTCTTCTACAAGCTCAGCACGCTCGAGGCCGGCGAGACGGTACGGGTGGTGCGGGACGACGGCAAGGTCGCGGAATTCACCGTGGACGACGTCACGGTCGTCCAGCGCGACCGCTTCGACGCCCGACAGGCCTACGGAACCCGCCGGCCGGGCCGCGCCGAACTGCGCCTCATCACCTGCGGCGGCGCCTTCGACCGGGCCGGCCACAGCTACACGGCCAACGTGATCGTCTCGGCCTACCTGACCGGCACTAGGTGACTGGTGTTAATCGTTGGGGCTCGCGTTGGGGCTTCGGCCTGTGTCAGGCTCAGGGCCGTTGGTCGCTGGGTGTGGGGAGAGGTTGAG
>NZ_JBFAKW010000190.1:0-13402 GCF_040655955.1 Streptomyces sp. NPDC050263
CACGGATTCCCCATCGGAAACTGTGCCGCGTAGCGGCACAGCAACCGGTAGAGAAGGCCAGAATCCTCGTCCTTCAGGACGAGGAGCATGTCAATGCCCGTACGGGTACCCCTGCTGGTACGGGTTCGGCTGGCCCGTCCCGTACGCGGGGCCGCTCGCCAGGCCGGTCGACGGACCGGTCGCCCAGGCCCGCTTGTCGAACATCGCGAACAGCAGCAGCACCGTCGCGGTCAGCAGGGTCACCATGACGGTGATGCCCAGGACGAGGTCCCCGTCGTCGTTGTCCGAGACCGTCGCCCAGACCAGCACCACGCACTCGTACAGCGTGAACGAGGCGAAGGCGGCCCAGTCGGAGGCGAGCCTGCGGCGGATCGCCACGTACAGGAAGGGCACCCAGACCAGGAAGCCCAGCGAGCCCCACACCAGGACCACCCAGGCGAGCCGCTGGAACCAGCCGGCCTCGAGCCGTCTCTCCGAACCCGTTGCCGTCGTCGCCGTCGTCGGCATCGTCATGTCGCCCCCCAAGTGACCAGGGGGCAAGAGTAGGACACGGGCGGGCCGTGCCAGGGCCTCGCTTCTTTACTGTGACATGAGTGAATCTTGTCGCTCCGCGGGACCCGTGTTTCCCGAGCGCAGGGGTGTCGCGGGTTACGGTGCGAGCCGTTTCCGGTGCAGTACGTCGAATCGAGACCGTATCGTCGCTCCGGAGCAGGGGACTTCCGTGCGACCCGCACGAAGACACACACGAACGATGGGGTGGGGATGGCCGAGCACCGGCAGTCCAGAAAGCGCAGATACATCACGTGGGGCGTGGCCGGCGCGGCCGTCCTCGCGGGGGCGGGGATAGCGGCGCAGACGTCGATGGCAGCCACCGCCTGGCCCGCGCAGAAGACGTACACCGGCACCGCCTTCGACACCTGCACCGCGCCCTCGCTGGCCGCGATGAAGGCCTGGAAGAGCAACGGTTTCTACGGCGCCGCGGCGGTCTACGTCGGCGGCAAGAACCGGGGCTGCGCGCAGCCCAACCTGACCGCTTCCTGGGTGAAGTCGGTCAACGCGACCGGCATGAAGCTCATCCCGATCTACGTCGGCGCCCAGCCGTCCTGCCAGACCGGCTCCAGCCCCGAGAAGCTCACCGCCGCCACGGCCGCCTCCCTCGGCGCGACCGACGGCGCGGACGCGGTCGCCAAGTCCGCCGCGCTCGGCATGAAGGCCGGCAGCCCGATCTACCTCGACATGGAGCCCTACGACATCACCAACAAGGCGTGCAACGACGCCGTGTTGACGTATGTCCGCTCCTTCACCAAGACGCTGCGCGCCAAGACGTACCGCGCCGGCTACTACGGCTTCAGCAGCTCCAGCGCCAAGGCGATCGCCACCGCCACCGACAAGACGGACCTGCCGGGCAACCTGTGGTACGCGCTGTGGGACGGCAAGAACACCACGACCACCGACTGGCCGTGGGGCGCCACCCAGTACACGAACCACAGCCGCGGCCACCAGTACACGGTCAACAGCAAGGAGACCCGCGGCGGCTACACGATCACCGTGGACCGCGACGCGTGGGACGCCCCGGTCGCCATCATCGGCTGAACCACACGACCCGCGGGGCGCGGCGGTGCGGGAAGTCCTGGTGAATCGTTGGTCGAATGGGTTGGCCCCGGCCGCCCCACTGCCTACCATCGATCACCGCAAGACTTTGTGCACCGTCGCACAATCTCCTCGGGAGGCTTCCTTGCACCGCCGCCGTCGTCGCACCGCGCTCCTGCTGTCCGCCGCGATCGCGGCAGCACCCCTCCTCACCGCCTGCGGGACCGACGCGCATCCCGGCGCGGCGGCCGTCGTGGGCGGCCAGCGGATCACCGTCGCCCAGCTGGAGAACCGGGTGAACGAGGTGCGCACGGCCCAGCGCGCCGCCGTCGCCGACGACGCGCAGTACGCGCAGGCCATCGCCCAGACCGGCACCCTCACCCGGGACACCCTGCACGGCATGGTCCTGGACCGGGTGCTGCACCGCGCGGCCGAGGACGAGGGCGTCACCGTCACCCCCCGCGAGGTCCAGGCGCTGCGGGCCGGCCTGGAACAGCAGGCGGGCGGCGCACAGGGCCTGGAGACGGCGTGGCTCCAGCAGTACGGCATCCCGCCGCAGCGTCTCGACGAGAACCTGCGTCTCCAGCTGGAGGCGCAGAAACTCGCCACCGCGCTCGGCACGGACACCAGCCGGCCGGCCTTCTGGAACGCCCTGTCCAAGGCCTCCAAGGCACTCGGCGTCGACCTCAACCCGCGCTACGGCGACTGGGACGCGCAGAAAGTGGCCCGCGTCGACGCGAAGACGCCGTGGGTACGGGAGATCACGGCGCCGGGGACGCAGACGACGACGTGACGGCACGCGCCTCGCGAACGCCCGTACGAATGATCCACGGGGCCTGTGGATAACTCAGGGGCTGTCGGTGGCGTGGGTTACGTTCGAGGTGTGAACGCAACCAGCCCCGCCGCCGTCGACCACCCCGGCCGCGTCGTCCTGCTCACCACCAGCCACCGGGTCGCCCCCGGCCTGCTGTCCTGGCCCGCCTGGCAGACCCTGCGCGCGGCGGACCGGGTGCTGTGCGCGGACGGCGCGCATCCGCAGCTGCCCTATCTGCGGGAAGCGGGGCTTGCGGTCGAGGAGACCTCCCCGACCGCCGAGGAGCTGGTCGCCGCCTGCGCCGGCGGCGGCACGGTCGTGGTCGTGGCGACCAGCGAGGGAGAACCGGCCCTCACCGACGGCCTGGCCCGGCTGGCCGGCTCCGGCCGCGTGGCGATGCCCGAGCTGGAGCTGCTCCCCGCCTCCTACGACCTCCCCGGCGCCCGGCTCCTCGACCTCGTCCAGGTCATGGACCGCATCCGCGCCGAGTGCCCGTGGTCCTCGCAGCAGACCCACAAGGGCCTCGCCAAATACGGCATCGAGGAGTCCTACGAACTCGTCGAGGCGATCGAGGCCGGCGACCGTGACGAACTCCGCGAGGAACTGGGCGACGTCCTGCTCCAGGTCGTCTTCCACGCCCGGATAGCGGAGGAGGACCCGGACTCCCCGTTCTCCGTCGACGACGTCGCGGGCACGATCGTCGCCAAGCTCATCCACCGTCATCCGCATGTCTTCGGCGACGAGACGGCCACGACCCCGGAGGAGGTCAAAGCGCACTGGCTGCGCACGAAGGCGATAGAGAAGCAGCGCGAGTCGGTGACGGACGGCGTCCCGCTCGGTCAGCCGGGCCTCGCACTGGCGGCGAAGCTGTCGTCGCGCGTGCGGACGGCGGGACTGGAGGTGCCGCTGCCGGCGGGCGAGGGCATCGGCTACGAACTGCTGGCCCTCGCCGCCCGGGCCGAAGCGGAGGGCGTGGACCCGGAGGCGACCCTACGAGCGGCGGCCCGCGCGTACCGGGACGCGATCCGGGCGACCGAAGGGGTGGCGGGTTAGTACGGTTGCCCTCTGAGCCGGCTGCGGGGCGCGGGGGACTTGCATGGGCGGGAAAGACGAGTTCGAAGAGTTGGACAAGCTGGCCAACAGAGGCGCGGAGGTACTGGAGGCGGGGCTGCGGTCGGAGGAGCCGCAGCGGGTCTGGTCCCGGTTCCAGCAATGGTTCCAGGTGCACGGCAGGATCTCGCTGGACGAGTTGATCGCATCCGTCCCGCCGGGGAAGTCCAGCACCTACAGGATCGGCTACCTCGGCGCCTACTTCCGTGAAGGGCTCGGCGGTGACGACGCTCGGGCGGCGGCCGATCTGCGGAGCGTGATCTCCTCTTTCCCGCCGGCGGCCGAGCAGCCCGCCGAGCCCCCTCCCCCCGCCCACGAGCCTTCCCCCGCCGCCGAGCCCCGTCCCGCGCCCCGGGCCGGTGACAACGTCGGCTTCCACGGTGGGACCTACCACGGCCCCGTCGTGGGCGTCCTGAACCAGCACACCTATGTTCCGGCGCCGGGCGCCTTCGTCGTGCCCGACCCCGACAGCTGGCCCACCCTCGGCGAGGCCGACCCGGTCGCGCTCGGTGTGCGCCCCACGCGGCGGCTGCGCGGCCTGCCCCGCCTGGCGGCCCATGTGCCCAGGGACGTCGACCCGGCGCTGGACGGATGGAACGACGACGACGGCCTGCTGGTGATCACCGGCGGGCCGATGTGCGGCAGGTCGCGGACGGCCTGGGAGACCGTGCGCCGCCAGACGCCGCCCGACGCCCGGGTGTACGCGCCCGCCCCCGGCGCGGACCTGCGCGCCCTGCCCGGGCTGCTGCGCGGCCGGACCGGCACGTATGTGCTGTGGCTGGACGACCTGAACGCCCACCTCGGGGAACACGGCCTGGAACCGGGCCTGTTGGCCCAGCTGACCGCGCTGGGCGTGCCGGTCGTCGGCACGATGCGCGACGACGTGTACGACGGGCATCTGTCCGCCGACGGCCCGGCGCACCGGCTGCTCGTCTCGGCCAGGACGGAGCGGCTGGCCACCGGGTGGAGCGCCCCCGAAGTCCGGCGGCTGGCCGGGAACAAGGACGATCCGTCACTCGCCGACGCTTTCCGGTGGCACGGCGACACCGGCATCACCCAGTATCTGGCCATCGCCTCCCTGCTCTCGACGATGTGGCGGCGGGCGGGCACCTCTCTGGCCCCGAATCACGGCGGGCATCTCCTCGTCCGGGCGGCGGTCGACCTCGCACGGTGCGGTGTCGGCGGTGACATTCCGCAGGAACTGCTCATCCAGGCCTGCCGGGCCCACGGCGGGACGTTCCTGCGCGGCGAGGAGTTCACCGAGGCGCTGGCCTGGGCGACCAAGCCGCTGCACGGGGTGACCGGGATGCTGGTGCGCGGCGCGGACCGGCAGGTGGGGGAGAGCGTGCAGACCTGGCGGCCGTACGGCTCCCTCGTCGCGGACGTGCTGCGCGACCCGTACGCCCCGCCGGTGCCGTTCGCCCTCTGGCAGTGCGCGCTGGAAGGGACCCACTACGACACCGAGGTACAGGACGCGGTGTGGTCGGCCGCACAGGAACTGTTCGTCCCGAAGACGGAGGAGGGCGACACCGAGGCCATGCTCGTGCTCGGCCTGCTGGCCGAGGGCCTGGCGGCCGAGGGCACGGCGCTGGAGTGGTTCCGCAAGGCTGTGGACGCGGGCAAGGAGGAGCTGTCCGGCCGGGTCGGCGAGCTGTTGTTGGTCATGGGCGAGGCGGAGCAGGCGCTGCCGTACCTGCGGAGGGCGGCGCAACGGAAGCCGGACGGTCACGAGGCACGACTGGTCGGCGAGGCCCACCAGGCACTGGCGGCGCAGTGGTTCCAGAAGGCCGCGGACCAGGACGACATGCGGGCCGCGATGCGGCTCGGCGATCTCGCGCTCGGGCGTGGTGCGGTCGGCGAGGCGTTGACCTGCTACACCCGGGTTCTGGAACACGGCGACATTCCTGTCGGCAAGGGCCTGGAGATGTGTTTCCGGTTGCTGAGCCCCATGGAACCGCCCATGACGCTTCCCTCGAACTGGACGGCGTATGCCGGCCAAGGCATGGCGCTCATGACGGGCAGGGCGGCCGCCGAGCTGCAGGAGCGCGCACGCAAGCGGTACGAGGACGGCATCACCCGCGCCGACGCCGACGCCGCTCATCGCCTCGCCGTTCTCCTGGAGAAGCAGAGCAAGCCCGCCGAAGCCGAGCTCTGGTATCGCAAGGCCGCGGCCATGGGGCACCCGGGTGCGCGCAAGGCACTCGGCGCGAACCCCGCTACCGTCGACGAGTGACCGACCACCCCGCCCCCGACCACCCCGCCCCCGACCGCCCCGCCCCCGACCACCCCGCCCCCGACCACCTCGCCCCCGACCACCCCGCCCCCGACCGCCCCGCCCCCGAACTCTTCACCTGGGAGTTCGCCACCGATCCCTACCCCGCCTACGCCTGGCTCCGTGAGCACGCGCCCGTGCATCGGACCGAACTGCCCAGCGGGGTCGAGGCCTGGTTGGTCACGCGGTACGGGGACGCGAAGCAGGCGCTCGCCGACCCGCGGCTCTCCAAGAACCCCGCGCATCACGACGAACCCGCCCACGCCAAGGGCAAGACCGGCATCCCCGGTGAGCGCAAGGCCGAGCTGATGACGCATCTGCTGAACATCGACCCGCCGGACCACACCCGCCTGCGACGGCTCGTCAGCAAGGCGTTCACGCCCCGCCGTGTCGCCGAGTTCGCGCCCCGCGTCCAGGAGCTGACGGATCAGCTCATCGACCGGTTCGCGGCGAAGGGCGAGGCCGACCTCATCCACGACTTCGCCTTCCCTCTCCCCATCTACGCCATCTGCGACCTCCTGGGCGTCCCCCGCGAGGACCAGGACGACTTCCGGGACTGGGCGGGCATGATGATCCGGCACGGGGGAGGGCCCCGGGGCGGGGTCGCGCGGTCGGTGAAGAAGATGCGGGGCTATCTGCTGGAGCTGATCCACCGCAAGCGGGCGGAGCTGCCGACCGAACCCGCGCCCGGCGAGGACCTCATCTCCGGCCTCATCCGCGCCTCCGACCACGGCGAGCACCTCACCGAGAACGAGGCCGCGGCCATGGCCTTCATCCTTCTGTTCGCCGGCTTCGAGACGACCGTCAACCTCATCGGAAACGGCACCTACGCCCTCCTCACCCACCCCGAGCAGCGCGAACGCCTCCAACGGTCCCTCACCGAGGCCGACGGCGACCGCACCCTCCTGGAGACCGGCGTCGAGGAACTGCTGCGCTACGACGGCCCCGTGGAGCTCGCCACCTGGCGGTTCGCGACCGAGCCGCTCAGCATCGGCGGGCAGGACATCGCGCAGGGCGACCCCGTCCTCGTCGTTCTGGCGGCCGCCGACCGCGATCCGGCCCGCTTCGCCGACCCCGACAGCCTCGATCTGTCCCGCCGTGACAATCAACACCTCGGCTACGGCCACGGCATCCACTACTGCCTGGGCGCGCCGCTGGCCCGCCTGGAGGGCCAGACCGCGCTGGCCGCCCTCCTCACCCGGCTGCCCGACCTCCGACTGGCCGAGGACCCGGCCCAGTTGAGGTGGCGTGGCGGGCTCATCATGCGCGGACTGCGGACCCTGCCGGTCGAGTTCACTCCGGTACATGCCTGACCGGTTGTCAGCCGGAGTGTGACCATTCGGCGAGGCGAAGGTGACCGACCCTCAACTCTGTGATCTTCACGTGATCTGCGCGGCATTAACTTGTGACAAGTGATCGTGTGCCGATACGTTCGCTCGTCAGCGCGACGCGTCAGTCGCACCCGTCGCGCCGGTCACCGCTGTCCAGAGAAAGGCCCTCGCATGCTCTCCGGGAACGGTCGTCACCGTCGCCCCCGTCAGGCTCCGGCCCTCCTGGTCGCCGCCGGAGTGACCGGCTCCGCCATCGCCATCCCGCTGCTGGCCGCCTCCGGCGCGAGCGCCGCCGACGGCACGGTGTGGGACAAGGTCGCGCAGTGCGAGACCGGCGGCTCGTGGAGCGCCGTCGGCAAGGCCGACGGCGAGCGCGGCGGACTGGGCCTCACCCAGAAGCAGTGGGAGACGTACGGCGGACTCGACTACGCGACGAGCCCTGACCTGGCCAGCCGCAACCAGCAGATAGCCGTGGCGCAGAAGCTGCTCGCCGCCGAGGACGTCGGCGCGTGGGGCACCTGCGGGCTGACCTCCGGGCTCACCCAGGCGAACGGCGCGCTGGACGTGGACACCGGCGTGGCGGACGACTCGTCCGACTCGTCTTCCTCGTCCGGATTGTCCGACCTGTCCAAGGGGTTGGACGGAGACTCCTCGGACTCTTCGGGTTCCTCGGACTCTTCGGACTCTTCGGGCTCGTCGAGTGCCGACGGCAGCTCGACGGGATCGTCCGAGACATCCGACTCGTCCGCAGATTCTTCCAGTTCACCTCCCTCGTCCCCTTCGTCGCCTTCCTCCCCCTCGTCCTCCGCCGCCGCGGACGACTCCGCCGAGGTCGACGGCTCCCCCTCGGCGACGTCGGAAGCGGACGACTCGGGCAACTCGGACAAGTCGTTCCAGGATGCGGGCTCTTGGAGCCTCGTCGACACCGGCTCCCTCGGCTCCGGCAAACACCGCGGCGCGACCGCCGACGAGAGCGCGGCCCCGACCGCGGCCCCGGCCGCGGCCCCGACGACGAAGAGCGCCACCGGCCCGGCCGCCACCGCTGTGGACGGCGCCGCCGTGGACGGCACTGCCCCCGCCTCCACCGGCCGGCATGCCGCGGTCGCCTACGTGGTCCAGGGAGGTGACTCGCTCGTCTCCATCGCCGACTCCCTTGGCATCGACGGCGGATGGCAGGCCCTCTATGCCGAGAACAAGGACGTCATCGGCGCCGACCCGAGCGACATCGCCCCCGGTCAGACCCTCGACACAGCGGTTCAATAGGGCAGGAACGCACAGAAAAACGCCGGGAGTTCACGTCACACTTCGCTCCAGAATGTCCGGTTTGGTGAAAGTGTGGGATGAGTCTCAGAAGCCCTGATCGTCTTTGAATTTCCGCGGATCACGTGGCTACGGTCAAGGCCGCTCGGCAATCCGAGCCCCGGTCGTCGCAACGCCGAGTCCTGCCAGCGGCTGCCCGGGAACAGTCGTCGCGTCAAGCGCCGTAGGCAGGAGCGGGGGACCCAAGGTAAGTGCCGGGGACAGCGGTTGACGCTGGAACCGGCTCGGGGTGAAGCCGCGCACCGCGAGGTGCGCGGCCGGGCAACTCAACCGGCCCGAACCCGACAGCTCACCTCGCAGGCGTCGGTGAGGGGATCCACCATGCTGTTTTCCGGTAAGGGCAAGCACCGCCGTCCGTCCAAGGCCACCCGCGTCGCCGCGCTGGCCGGCGTCACCGGTGTCGCCATCGCCGCCCCGCTCATGGCGGCGGGCAACGCCTCCGCCGCCACCGCCGCCGAGTGGGACAAGGTCGCCCAGTGCGAGTCCGGCGGCAACTGGTCCATCAACACCGGCAACGGCTACTACGGCGGCCTGCAGTTCTCCGCCTCCACCTGGGCCGCGTACGGCGGCACGCAGTACGCGGCGCAGGCCAACCAGGCCTCCAAGGCCCAGCAGATAGCCGTCGCCGAGAAGGTCCTCGCGGGCCAGGGCAAGGGCGCCTGGCCGGTCTGCGGCACGGGCCTGTCCGGCGCCGCCTACGACGGCGGCAGCGCCGAGTCCTCCGGCTCCTCCGGCAGCGACACGAGCACCAGCACCCGCTCGACCGAGGAGCAGAGCGCCTCCCGCTCGACCGACCGCCCGGCCGCCTCCAAGACGGTCACCACCCCGACCGGCAAGAAGGTCGAGAAGGGCGACGGCGAGTACAAGGTCGTCAAGGGCGACACCCTCAGCTCCATCGCCGAGAAGCACAAGGTCGCCGGCGGCTGGCAGAAGCTGTTCGAGCTGAACAAGGACATCGTCGACGACGCCGACCTCATCTACCCGGGCCAGCAGCTGCACCTGAAGTGAGCCCCGGCTCCCGTAGCGGGCCCCCGCTCCCGAAGTGACATCCGGCTCCCAGGGAGGTCACAGCGCCCTCATGGGCGGGGTCCGCACACTGAAGACCTCGTGAGGGTCACCCCCCGTCCCCACGGGCCCCCCGCTCCGGTGCGTGTTCCCCCGTACGCGCCGGAGCGGGGTTTCTCTTTGGCTGTTTGTCACTTCCCCTTTGTTCCGGGCGGGAACAATGTGTACGGTCAGTTCGTCCACAGGGCGGTCGGTCGGCTGCCGACGCCCCTCGGGCGGTTAGGCTCTAGTCGCAAGGCCCACGGGCCCCGCACTCTCAGCGTCACATCCCAAGAAGGAGATGCTCGTGCCGTCCATCGACGTCGTCGTAGCCCGGGAAATCCTGGACTCCCGAGGCAACCCCACGGTCGAGGTCGAGGTCGGCCTCGACGACGGCAGCACGGGTCGTGCCGCCGTTCCGTCCGGCGCCTCCACCGGTGCCTTCGAGGCCGTCGAGCTCCGCGACGGTGACCCGAACCGCTACCACGGCAAGGGTGTCGAGAAGGCCGTCCTCGCCGTCATCGAGCAGATCGGCCCGGAGCTCGTCGGCTACGACGCCACCGAGCAGCGCCTGATCGACCAGGCCATGTTCGACCTGGACGCCACCGACAACAAGGGCTCCCTCGGCGCCAACGCCATCCTCGGCGTCTCGCTCGCCGTCGCCCACGCCGCCTCCGAGGCCAGCGATCTGCCGCTGTTCCGCTACCTGGGCGGCCCCAACGCGCACCTGCTGCCGGTGCCGATGATGAACATCCTGAACGGCGGCTCGCACGCCGACTCCAACGTGGACATCCAGGAGTTCATGATCGCCCCGATCGGCGCGGAGTCCTTCTCCGAGGCCCTGCGCTGGGGCGCCGAGGTCTACCACACCCTCAAGAAGGTGCTGAAGACCAAGGGCCTGTCCACCGGCCTCGGCGACGAGGGCGGCTTCGCCCCGAACCTGGAGTCCAACCGCGCCGCCCTCGACCTCATCGTCGAGGCCATCAAGCAGGCCGGTTACGTCCCCGGCGAGCAGATCGCGCTCGCGCTCGACGTCGCCGCGTCCGAGTTCTACAAGGACGGCAAGTACGAGTTCGAGGGCAAGTCCCGCTCGGCCGCCGAGATGACCGAGTACTACGAGGAGCTCGTCTCCGCGTACCCGCTCGTCTCCATCGAGGACCCGCTGTACGAGGACGACTGGGCCGGCTGGAACGTCATCACCGAGAAGCTGGGCGACAAGGTCCAGATCGTCGGCGACGACCTCTTCGTCACCAACCCGGAGCGTCTGGCCCGCGGCATCGAGGAGGGCTCCGCCAACGCCCTGCTCGTCAAGGTGAACCAGATCGGCTCGCTGACCGAGACCCTGGACGCCGTCGAGCTCGCCCAGCGCAACGGCTTCAAGTGCATGATGTCCCACCGCTCCGGCGAGACCGAGGACGTCACCATCGCCGACCTCGCCGTCGCCGTGAACTGCGGCCAGATCAAGACCGGCGCCCCGGCCCGCTCGGACCGCGTCGCCAAGTACAACCAGCTGCTGCGCATCGAGGAGATCCTCGACGACGCGGCGGTGTACGCCGGTCGCTCGGCCTTCCCCCGCTTCAAGGGCTGACAGGCAACAGTAGGAAGCGTCGTACGTACGTCCCCGTACCCGGTCCCGTACCGTGTGCGGGGACGTACGCACGTGTGAGAGCGGGAGGCGGGGAAGACCCATGGCCGTGAAGGACCGGGACCGTTTCTCCACCGCGACCAGGATCAAGCTGCTCGGCGAGCAGACCGCGGCCCGGGTCTACCGCTCCCAGACCAAGCGTCAGGCCCGCCGCTCCCGCCTCACCGGCCGGGCGGCCCTGCTGGCGCTCGTCCTGTGCACGCTGATCGTGGCCCTGGCCTACCCGATGCGCCAGTACGTCTCCCAGCGCGCCGACATCGCCGACCTGGAACGCGAGAAGCAGCAGGCCAGCGAGCGCGTCGAGCAGCTGCGCGACCTCAAGGCCCGCTGGCAGGACGACGCGTACGCCGAGCAGCAGATCCGGCTGCGGCTGCACTACGTACTGCCCGGGGAGACCGGCTACGTCGTGATCGACCCGGACGTGGTCAGGCAGTCGCGCGCCGACCTCGGGGCGGCCGACCGCCCCTGGTACTCGAACGTCTGGGACGGCGTCGACAAGTCGGACGCCGCCTCCCAGTGACACCAGTGACACCAGTGACAGCATTGAACCGACAGAGAGATTTTCGTACGGCATGGAAACTGCCCCGCCGACCACCCCGCGCACCGAGCCCACCGACGCGGACGTCGAGGCCTTCAAGCAGCAGCTCGGGCGCCCGCCGCGCGGCCTGCGCGCGATCGCGCACCGCTGCCCGTGCGGACAGCCGGACGTCGTCGAGACCGCGCCGCGCCTGCCCGACGGCACGCCCTTCCCGACGCTGTACTACCTGACGTGCCCGAAGGCCAACTCGGCGATCGGCACGTTGGAGGCCAACGGCGTGATGAAGGAGATGACGGACCGGCTGACGACCGACCCGGAGCTCGCCGCCTCCTACCGTGCCGCGCACGAGGACTACATCCGGCGCCGGGACGAGATCGAGGAGCTGAAGAACTTTCCCAGCGCGGGGGGCATGCCGGACCGGGTGAAGTGCCTGCACGTGCTCGTGGCGCACTCGCTGGCCGCCGGGCCGGGCGTGAACCCGCTCGGCGACGAGGCGTTGGCGATGCTGCCGCAGTGGTGGCGCAAGGGCGCCTGCGTGACGCTCGCCGCTGAGCAGTGACCGCCTCTCACCGTCCCGTCTCTGGGGGCTGCCGTCCCCAGGCCCCCGCTTCGGCCTGAACGGCCTCGTCCTCGAACTCCCCCGGAGGGGGTACCCCGGGACAGGCCGAGATACAGAAGGGCGTTCCACCATGACCCGTGTCGCTGCCGTCGACTGCGGCACCAACTCCATCCGCCTCCTCGTCGCCGACTGCGACCCGGAGACCGGTGAGCTCGTCGAGCTGGACCGGCGGATGACGATCGTCCGCCTCGGCCAGGGGGTGGACCGCACCGGCCGGCTCGCGCCCGAGGCGCTGGAGCGGACCTTCGCGGCCTGCCGGGAGTACGCGGCCGTCATCAAGGAGCACGGTGCGGAGCGGCTGCGCTTCGTCGCCACCTCCGCCTCCCGGGACGCGGAGAACCGGGACGACTTCGTGCGCGGGGTGCTCGACATCCTGGGCGTCGAACCCGAGGTCGTCACCGGCGACCAGGAGGCCGAGTTCTCCTTCACCGGGGCGACGAGGGAGCTGACGGGCCGCGAGGACCTCGGGAAGCCCTACCTGGTGGTGGACATCGGCGGCGGCTCGACGGAGTTCGTCGTGGGCGAGGAGCAGGTACGGGCCGCCCGCTCGGTCGACGTCGGCTGTGTGCGGATGACCGAACGGCACCTGGTCGTGGACGGGGAGATCACCGACCCGCCCACCGCAGAGCAGATCGCGGCGATGCGCGCCGACATCGAGGCGGCTCTCGACCTCGCCGAGAAGACGGTCCCGCTGCACGAGGCGCGCACGCTGGTCGGTCTGGCCGGTTCGGTCACGACGGTCTCGGCGATCGCTCAGAACCTCCCCGCGTACGACTCGGCGGCCATCCACCACTCCCGGGTCTCCCACGACCGGGTCCGCGAGATCACCGAGTGGCTGCTGCACTCCACCCACGCCGAGCGCGCGGCGGTCCCGTCGATGCACCCGGGCCGGGTGGACGTGATCGCGGCGGGTGCGCTGGTCCTCCTGTCGATCATGGAGCGGATCGGCGCGGAGGAGGTCGTGGTGAGCGAGCACGACATCCTCGACGGCATCGCGTTCAAGGTGGCGGAGGACGTCGAGCAGGCCTAGGGGGCTTCTGATGGATCTCCGCGGCGTCGCGACGCCCGGCACGCACTCTCGCCGCACCGGGCGAAAGCCCTAGTACTACAGGGCTAGAT
>NZ_JBFAKW010000191.1:0-13125 GCF_040655955.1 Streptomyces sp. NPDC050263
GCTCCGGGCCGGGTTTTGGCCGCGAACCGAAGGGCAACCGATGACCGCGGCTGAGCGGCCGTGGATGTGTGGGTCCGGGCGCCGTGTTCTCTCTCCCCCCGGCTCGGCGCCCGGACCACAGTCTCTCTCACGTGCGGACGCCGGATTCGGCCACAACGCGGAAAGTCGGACCCCATGAGAATTACGCGCATATTGCCGATCTCTGGCCCCCATAGCGCTTCGGTGGCTCCGCCCGTGGCGGCCGCGCTGGACGCCGTGGAGGGCCAGGAGTGGCTGGACGGGGCCGCCGACTTGATGCGGCAAGGTGTACGGGCTCTGCCGCTGGGGCGGGGGCGGGACGTACTGCGGGGGCTGTGGATCGGCCATCCGATGCATCCGGCGCTGGTGCAGGTGCCCGTCGGGGCGTGGACGTCGGCGGCGGTGCTCGACCTGTTGCCCGGCCAGAGCCGTGCGGCGCGCCTGATGGTCGCCCTTGGCCTGGCCGGCGCCGGGCCGGCGGCGCTGGCCGGGTGGGTGGACTGGGCCGAGCAGCGGCCTCCGCAGGCCCGCGTGGGCCTGGTGCACGCCGCCGCCAACATCACGGCCGTCGCCGCGTACGCGGGCTCCCTCGCCGCCCGGCTGAAGGGCCGCCCGGTCCTCGGACGCGTCCTCGGCTTCACCGGCCTCACGGTCGCCACGGTCGGCGGAATTCTCGGCGGCCATCTCGCTTACCGGCAGGCCGCGGGCGTCAACCACGCCGAGGCGGTGCCGCGGCTGGTCGAGCCCGGCTGGCACCGGGTGGGCGCCCTGACCGAGTTCCCCGCCGGGGAACCGGTCCGCCGCATGGCCGGCGAGGTTCCGGTGCTGGTGGTCGGGGTCCCGGAACCCGAAGGCGAGGCGGCCCAGGTGCACGTGCTGGCCGACCGCTGCAGTCACATGTCCGGCCCCCTGTCCGAGGGCAAGGTCCTCGACGGGTGCGTCGAGTGCCCCTGGCACGGCAGCCTCTTCCGGCTCTCCGACGGCGCCAACCTCCACGGCCCTGCGATGGCCCCGCAGCCCGCCTTCGACAGCCGCGTCACCGCCGACGGCCAGGTCGAGGTGCGCATCACGCCACCCCGGTGACGGCCCGCGGGCGATGGCCGCTGCCGGTGACCTGGCTCGGCGGCAGAGGACGTCCGTGGCAGCGGCCTTCGCAAGGAGGACGGGAGCCCAGGGAGCCCGGGGCGTCGCAGACGCATGACGAGGGAGAGCCGACAAGAGTGACCGTGCCGCTCTGTTCGACATGGACGGCACGCTGGCCGACACCGATTACCTGCACGTCGTGGCCTGGTGGGAGGCGCTCCGGCAGGCGGGTCACCATGTGCCGATGGCGGAGATCCGTGCGATCGGCATGGGGCCCGACAAGCTCCTCGGTCACCTGCTGGGCGACACCTGCGACCATCGCCGTGACGCGGGATCAGTGGCACGCACAAGGCCCTGTACGGGACGTATTCCGGCCCGCCGGACCCGCTGGACGCCGCCGCCGATCTCCTGCGGGCCGTGGCCGCCCGTGGCCGGCGGGTCGTGCCGGCCACCTCGGCCGACGCCGGAAGACTGGCCACCCTGCGGTCCGCCCTGGACGCCGACGACGTCATCGTCGACGCCACCAGCGCCGACGACGTGCCCGCGAGCAAACCCTCTCCTGACCTGGTCGAGCAGGCTCTCGACCGGGCCGGAGTCCCCGTCGGCCGGGCGGTCTTCGTCGGCGACACCGTCTGGGACGTCAGCGCCGCCGCGAAGGCCGGCGTGCCCTGCGTCGCCCTCCGCGCGCCGACTTGGGGGTGCTGATGCGACGCCGGAGCCTCACTCGACGCGGTGCGGGCCGTGGCCGGCTACGCGAAGCCGGGTCTCGGTGGGGAAGTGTTCCCAGCCGGCGGACTCACGGGCGTGCTCCAGGGGTCCGAGGCGCAGGGCGTCCAGGACTTCTGTGGGGGCGCTGTCAGGGGCGAGGGTGAGGGTGAGGCGGGCCTGGGGGCGCGAGGGGCGGCCCGTCACCGTGGCGCTGGCGCGGTGGACGCCGGGGAGTTGGCCGGCGTCGGCGGCGAGGGCGTCGTTCAGTGCCTGGTCGCGTAGTTCCACGCCGTCCTGCGGGGGAGTTCCGCCGACGAGAAGCCGACCCGGGCGGCGCCGGCGCCCTTGGGCCAGCAGCCACCACAGGGAGAGCAGGACGACGAGCGCCAGGGCAGCGATCACAGTCGGCTGCCACCAGCTCTCGTCGGTCCAGCGGGTGCGGTCGGCACGGCTCAACAGGATGTCGTGCGGGGTGGACAGCGGCCAGTCGGCGGGCGGTGTGAGGTTCCAGCGCCGGTAGATGTCCAGACCGCTGGCGAGTACCAGCAGACCGCCGCCCAGCAGCACCACGCCGGCCAGGGCCAGCAGGATCCGGTTCATCGCGGTTCGTGTCTTCATCGTCCCTCCCGCTTCGGGCCTGCCGGGCGAGTCATGTCGTGCGCCGGACGCTGACGGTGAGCCGCGGCCGGTGAGCCAGGGCAAGCTGCCGGAGTTGATCGCGCAGGGCGGCGGTGAGTTCGTCGCCGACATCGTGCGGGTCGCGGAAGCTCACGTCGGCGCGGACCTGGACGCGGCGTCTGCGCACCCGCACCCTGGCCCGGCTGACGCCGGGAACACGCATCGCGGCGTCGCGCAACAGCAAAGCCGCACCATTGCGGTCCAGCACGGCGTGCAGGCGCTCGGAGTCGGCGGGGGCGTCCAGCGGCAGGAGGCGGCGCAGACCGGGGGTGAGCGCCACGATGATCAGCCACAGGCCCAGGACGGCGGCGATGGCGGCGCCGGTGAGCACCCGGACGTCATCCACCGGGCGGGTGGCCAGTTCGTCGGCCAGGCCCTTACGCCAGGCCGCGGCGTTGCTTCCGGCCCGTACCCGGACGACGTCGAACAGCAGCGTTCCGGCGGCGGCGAGCACCACCACGGCCGTCAGCGCCGCCGGGACCCGGCGGGCGGACCACAGACGTGGCGACGAGCTTCCCCCGACGCGGTGCGCCGGGGATCCGGGAGGGGGCTCGCCGTCGGCCGGCTCGGTGCCCGCCGGGCCCTTGGCCAAGGCGACGGCGGTGGCCGATCGCGTGGGCGGAGGCTGTCCTTCGGGGACCGGCCCGCTGCCCCCGTTCGGCTCTTTCCTGTTCTCCAGTTTCTCCGCGGGGACCAGTCGCCGGACGGTCAGGGCGACTTCGATGACGCTCATGCCGGTCAGTCCGCCCACCCGTTCGGCGATGTCGTGCCGCATGCGGCCACAGGCCCCGGCGATGTCGACGGGGTACGGAAGGTCAAGGGACAGATTCAGCCGGGCCGATCCGCCGCGGACGCGTACGGAGGGGCTGGGCGCGGCCAGGCGGCCGCGCCCAGGTGACACGCCCGCCTCCCGTATCAGGGCCTCGCGGGCGGCCCGGCCTGCGATGCGGGCGACCACCCCGTCACGGATGGCGGTCGCGCCACGCACGGCCGGCGGCGGGAGGGGCCGGGGGGCCGTCGCCGCGCCCTCGGCCGGGCCGGCCGGAGGGCCGGGGGAGGCGGATCGCGCGGTCACCGCTGCCGGTCCCGGGCCCGCACGAAGTCGCTGACGTCGACGTCACCCTGGAGGACCCGGCCGACGATCAGGCCTACCGCGCCCAGGGCCGCCACCAGCAAGAACGCCCAGAAGCCGCCGAAGTAGCCGGCGAAGCCCAAGGCCATGCCCACGAGCAGGCCCAGTGTGGCTTTGCTCATCTCTCACTCACTCGTCCCGCCTCGAAGCGTCCCCCGGATCGCCGCGCGTGGGGTGCACCGGATCACTCCACACGCCCCTCGGTCCCCTGCTCCTCCTCGTCGGGCAGGTGTACGTCATCAACGACGATGTTCACTTCCACGACCTGCAGTCCGGTCATCCGCTCCACCGCCGAGATGACATTGCCGCGCACGTCTGCGGCGATGGCCGGGATGGTCAGTCCGTACTCGACGACGACGTCCAGATCCACAGCCGCTTGGCGCTCGCCCACCTCGACCTTCACCCCACGTGTGACGCTGGGGTGCCCGCCGGGCACCCGTTCGCGCATGGCCCCGAAGGTCCGGGCCATACCGGCCCCCAGGCTGTGGACGCCCGGCACCTCGCGGGCCGCCGTCCCTGCGATCTTCTCGACCACGCTGTCCGTGATCGTGGTCCGCCCCCGCTCCTCGGGACGCAAATCGGCACCGCTGCGGGCCTGCGGCTTCCCCGCGGTCTCGCTCTGCTTGCCCTCCTGGTTGGCGGAACGGCCCATGGTGTCTGTCATGCGGATCACCTCGCTCGTTGACGGGCACCCGTACGGTACCCGTCAAGAGGTTGGACATATATGGACCAAAGTCATCACGCCAGTTATATGTGATATGCATCACATATAATGACGAGTATGGCGATAATGCCCAGGCAGGCGCCTCCTCCCGGAGGCCTTGACCGGGCCCCTGACCGCCCTCTGGCGGCCGTGGAGGGCCCCAGCGAGGAAACGAGCGGGCCATGCGGAAACCGGCCGCACCCCTCAGTCGGCAGTCGTCCGACGACCGGCACGACGCACCGGCCGTCGGGAGCACCGGCAGCGCAGAGGCCCTGACGGACGTGGCGGACCGGCTGCTGGCCCTGCGGGCCGGAGAAGGCGACGACGAGGCCTTCGCCGTTCTGGTGCACCGCCACAGCGCGTCGTTGCTCGCACTGTCCCGCCACTTGCTCGGTAACTCTGCGGATGCCGAGGACGCTGTCCAGGAAGCCTTCCTCAGCGCCTGGCGCCGGTTGCCGGAGTTCCGCCACAGTGCCGCGTTCCGCACCTGGATGTACCGGATCGTCACCAACCGCTGCTTCAACATCCTGCGCGGCCGCCCGCCCGTTGTCCCCCTGGAAACCGTCCCCGAACCCGCCGCCCCGGACATGGGCAGCGCTCCCGCGCGCGTCACCGAGACCGATGCCACCATCAGCGCCCTGGTGACAGCGCTCAGAGGGCTGAGCGCTGAACAGCGGGCCTGCTGGGTGCTTCGGGAACTGCACGGCCTGCACTACGACGAGATCGCCCAGGTGATGAACACCAGCCAGCAGACCGTACGAGGCAGACTCTTCCGGGCACGGCGCTCGTTGACGGAGGCGATGGAGCCATGGCGCTAGAAGACGTTCCGTTCTCCGGGCGCTCCGGCCGCGGGCTGCCCCACGAAGGCGACCAGGCAGACGGCTCCGGGTCGCCGCCCGGCATCCCCCTGCCGGCCGGCGACGAACGGTTGCCCTGCGGGCGTCCGCTCAGCTGGGTCTGGGAGCTGGCCCGCGACGCCACCGAGGCTGATCCGCACACCGTCGGCTGCCCGTACTGCCGGCAGGCCGTGGAAGGACTGACGGCCCTGGACCGTGCCACCCGCGCCATGCGCGCCGAGGAACGGCCCGCCGGGCAGACCCTTGCCGAGCGGGTGATGCGCGCGGTTCGCGACGAGGTACGGCTCGGCCGGATGCTGCCGCTGGACGACCCTTCCCTGGACCTGCGAATCGCCGAAACCATTGCCGCGAACGTCCTGCGCCGGGCTGCCGACTCCGTGCCGGGCGCGCGCGCCATCAGCTGCCGCCCGGCCCCTGGCGACGATGGCACAACCGTTCACGTCACCATGACCCTGGCCCTCGCACCGGATCAGCCCTTGCCCGACCGGGCCGCCCTGGTGCGCAAGGCCGTCCTGCGGGCCGCGGACCGAACGTTGGGCCTGGCCGTGACGAACGTCGACCTGGAGGTCGTGGCCCTACTGGAACCAATCCGGCCCGGTGATGCCGGCCGCCGGTCCGGCCAGACCGCTGCCGGGGACGGTGAAGAGCGATGACCCTCACTGGAGAGATGGACCTCTGTCAGGCCACCGCCCGGGCCGCCTTGGCGGTCCCCGGCGTGGCCGCGCTCCAGCCCGGCCTCGGCCAACGGCTGGCCGGTGCGGCCTCCCGAGCCCGGCAGGCCGCCGGATTCCCGGCCCTGCCCGCCCGAGCCGGGATACGGGCCGAACACGCACCCGGTGCCCCCGGCTGGCGGGTGGAGGTTCGCTGCGTCCTGCACGAGGACCGTCGCGTCGTGGACACGGCCCGCCAGGTCCGTGAGCAGGTGCGGGCCGTAGCCGCCGCCCACCTGACCGCGCGTGGCACACCGGAACCCGTCACCGTCCTGGTGACCGTCACCCACCTGGTGGACCCCACGCCGCGAGCCCACCTGCGGTAGTGGGCGGACGCCGGCGGAGGTAAGTCCCGCCGCAGCAGAGGCCCGAGCGGTCCGAGGTCGATGTTCAGATCGTCCTCGGACAAGCCGAAGTGTTCACGCAACTCGGCCATCCGGTCCTCCAGCGCCATGAGGGTCAGTCCGAGCTGCTCCACCTGATGGTCGCTGAGACCCCCCTCGTCCACGCGACGCAGCGCCTGCCGCTCCATCAACTGACGCAGCAGCTCGACGACGGTGAGCACCAGGCCCGCCAGACCGCGTTCCACCGACTCCGGATCCATCCTGACGCGCCGCGTCGGCCCCGGGGCTTTGCCGTCGCTGGTCCGACGGTTTTCCCCCGCAGGGCCGTGCGCCGTCGCGGCCCCCTTCCTGTAATGCCGGTAGTGCCGCGTCGGCTTCACAGCCGGCTCACCGTCCCGCCGCGGGCGACGCTCAGCAGGACGGCCGGTCATCGGACTCTCTCATCGGCGTCGAGGCCCGTGCCGTCGGAGATCCACTCGGCGCGGACCGAAGCCACCAGCGCCCGCAGCGAGATGCGGACCAGGTCGATATCGGCGATGCACAAGGTCACCTCTCCGGTGATCACCACGCCTCCGGCCAGCACCCTGTCGAGCAGGTCCACCAGCGCGATCTGCCGGGACTCGAGCGCGGGCGCGGGCGCGGGCCCGCGCGAGCGCTGTTCGTCGAGCATGGCTCTCACCCCTTCTGTCCGCTGTCGCTGCTTCCGGTGAACGAGTAGGCCGGCCAAGGGCCGCTGAGTTGCAACTGGATCTGCGGGAACCGCTGTTCGAGGGAGGCCACGGCGGTGGCGAACTCCTGCGCGCGGGAGTCAGGCACCAGGTAGGAGTTGTTGAGGAGCATCCATCCCTCGTACTCGGCGAGCCGTGCGTCCTGCGGCGGATGCTCCGCCGTCCTCGCGGCCAGCTCGGCGAGGGCCGTATGGATCGCTTCCGCACACTCCGCGGCACGCAGGTGCGCGGTCTCCCGTTCCCTCTGCTGCGCTCTGCGGCGCAGCAGATAGGCCGTGCCGGGGCTGTCCTGATCGCATGTCCGGTCGCCCGGGGAGTCCGTCACGAACGCCTGCGGATCCGCGTACGCCTTCACACCCCACTCCGTCCGGCCGGCCAGCAGGGCCAGCACGGAATCGAAATCGGCTCGTCGCTCCTCCAGAAGGGAACGGATCCGCGCGTCGTCGCGGTAGACGGTCGCGAACCGCAGGGGGACGACCCGCCCGCCGCGGGCCGCCCTGTCGATCACCCGGTGGTGAGCGCGGACGGCCGCCTCCAGCCAGCTCAGATCCTCCAGGTGGGCGCGGAGCTCCTGCTCCCCGAACTCGCTCAGCGGCACCGACCCGACGACGGCGGAGAGCCTTGCGCCCTCGACGACGCGCACGGGCTCGCCGGCCACGCCCCTCAGGCCGGCCGGAAGACCGGGCCCATTGCCGGACGCCACGGCGTAGAGCCAGGTGGCCGACGCGCCGTTCATGGCCCTGACTCCGTACCGCCCCCGGACCGCCGGCCCGGTGGACGCCGTCGCGGCTCCTCCTCCTGGCGGGGTCCGGCGGTCCGTGGCATCCCGTCAGGGGCCGAGCCACGGCCGGCCTCCAGCTCACCGATACGGCGGCGCAGGCGCTCGTTCTCCTCGATCACGTCCCGCTTACCCGCCGACAGGGTCGGATCGTGCTCCCACCAGTCGATGCCCATCTCCCGGGCACGGTCGACGGAAGCGATGATCAGCCGGATCTTGATCGTGAGCAGTTCGATGTCCAGCAGGTTGATCCGGATGTCGCCCGCGATGACGATGCCCTTGTCGAGCACACGCTCCAGGATGTCGGCGAGGTTCGCCGGCTCGGAGGGGGCAGGACGGCGCGCGGGGCTCAGGCCGGCTCTGCTTGATCCGGCCCAACCCGGGCCCTGGTTCATCGTCACTGGTCATCCGCCCTTCCCCGGTAGTACCGGCGGTCGCGGTGGTACGAGACGAGTTCCCCTTCCTCGTCCACATCGACGCGGTAGACGGCGAGGATGTCGGTGGAATCGGGTATCCGGTGCGTCTCGACGACCTCGATGCCCACCTCCCAGCCGTCCTCGCTGCGCTCCAGGGAGGTCACGCCCTCGGCCGGCTCACCGGTGAGTTCCTGCACATGGAGCGCCGCGTACTGAGCGGCCTTCCGCGCGGTGACGCCCGGGCGCCGACGTGACTGCGGCTCGGGCGCGTGCCGACGGCGTCGTGACTCGTCCGCCTCACCCTCGTCAGCCTTCGGGCGGGACCGCCGGGGCGTCCTGCCCTCCGTCCCTCGGGTCGTCCCGCGGCGCTCCGGAGCCGCCTGTTCGCCGGCCCGGCGCGGTGGCCCGGACTCCTCGGGCACGGAGCGTTCGCGTCCTCTCCCGGGCATGGCTCACACCTCCAGGCCACCGCTCGGGGGCCCCGCCTCCATCAGACGGCGTACGTATTCCTCCTCCAGGTCCGCCGCCTCTTCCTCCGTGATCTCGCCGCTCTCCCGCGCTTCCTGGACTTCCTCCAGGCGCTGACGGATGACCACTGGATCAACGAACTCCCGGTTCGCCTCCTCGTACACCCGCTCAGCGATCCACGCCACGCCGCGGACCGGCGCGAGCGGCAGGGTCAGCAGTCCGGTGAAGAGTCCCATGGCTAACGCCTTTCCTCGAAGCCGGCCATCGCCTCGGTCGCGAAGGCATAGGGAGCGACCGGCCCGAGCAGCCGCAGCCGGATCCGGCCGTACCAGCGACGGGCGAGGTCCTCCGCCGCCTGCTCGAAGGCCGGACGCCGTTCCCGCTCGACCAGGAACGAGACATCCGCGACCGCCTCGGCGGCAGCCGGTTCGCCCGGTGTCACGGCGACCGCGAACGGCGCCAGACAGCGGTCGATCTCCACGGAGTCGCTGTCACGTTTGTCCGCGATCGCCTCGGCCATGAGTTGGCCGAGCTGGATCCTCCGGTAGTAACCGGCATCCTCGGGCATGCTGTTCAGCTCGTCGCGCAGCCGCTGCGCCTCCGGCTGCTCCGCGAGCACCTCCCGCAGCACCTCGTCGTGTACGTACCGGGCTCTGAGTGTGAACTGGGCAGAACCTTCCAGCCTGTCGAGGGCGGCCATAAAGGCGTCGTAACCGCACGCCAGCAGCTCATCGGCCACCGCCTTCTCATCGGGAA
Source organism: Streptomyces sp. NPDC050263 (assembly GCF_040655955.1). Taxonomy (NCBI): domain Bacteria; kingdom Bacillati; phylum Actinomycetota; class Actinomycetes; order Kitasatosporales; family Streptomycetaceae; genus Streptomyces; species Streptomyces sp. NPDC050263. The sequence continues at coordinate 9,380 of NZ_JBFAKW010000191.1, forward strand.
GCACCGTCCCGAACCGGAAAGGCAGTACCGTCGCATCCGCGGCCGCGAGCGAGTCCAGCACCTGGGCGTGGGCGCGCAGGTCGTCCGCCGTCCCCAGCGGCCGGTCGGCGGCCACCTCACTCACGACGGCCGCGATCCCGCGATGCCTGACGTAGGTCACCTGCGCCTCGGCACGCCCCACCGCAGGCAGACCCTCCACCACCGTAACGGCTTCGGCCCCCCGGACGACTCCGTAGATGTACCGGCCGCTCTCCGTCCCGGGCGTCTGCGAGTTGGCCCCCGTCATCGGTCCCGTCCCTTATGACGAGCAGGGGATGATGTGCGCCGGGGCTTCGCTTCCACTGGCTCCAACTGCTCCTCGTCCTCTTCCTCTTCCTCGTACTCGCCCTCTTCGTCCTCTTCTTCCTCGGGCTGCTCCTCCTCGGGCTGCTCCTCCTCGTCCTCATCCCCACCGTGAAGGAACTCCTGGGCCTTGTCCTTGACCCCCTCCAGGGCGCCCTTCGTCTTGTGCTCGGCGCCCCCCTCGTGGATCTCATCCATGACCCCGGGCAAGCCACGTGTCTCGGTTCCGCTGCGGGCGAGGTCGAGACGGTTCACCGCCTCTGCGAAGCGCAGATACGTGTCGACGCTGGCAATCACGATCCGGGCGTCGATTGTCAGCAACTCGATGCCCACCAGCGAGACCCGGACGTAGATGTCGATGACGAGGCCCTTGTCGAGGATCAGGTCGATCACCTCGGCCAGACCGCCCGAGGAGGGCCGGTCCAGGTAGCGGTTGCGTTGGCTGGCGACGGTCATCACGCTCACCTGGCCTCAGCCGCGGACCGCCGGCGCCGATGGCTGGCCGGTTTCTCTTCCTCCGCCTCGGGCTCTTCTTCTTCGGGTTCCTCCTCTCCCGGGTCCTCCACCTCCTCTTCTTCCTCCTCGTTACGCGGCTCCTCTTCCTCTTCCTCCGCCTCTTCGAATTCGTCCTCGGGCTGCTCTTCGCCCTGCTCCTCCTCGTCGCGCACTTCCTCATCGGTGCGCACGACCTCGCCGTCGTGTACCTCGCCCCGCCACCCCTGAACCTCCTCGGGGTGCAGAAGTACCTGGCTCATCGCGTGCCGACGGAAGTGCTTCAGTTCGAGCCGTGCCCTGCGGCCCTGAGCACGCCAGAGGTTCCCGGTCCGCTCGAACATGCCCTGCGGGTAGTACTGCAGAACCAGCAGGATCCTGGTGAGGTGCGGCCCGACTTCATGGAAGGTCACCGCCCCGTCGACATGGCCCTTGTCGCCCGTCGACTCCCAGATGATCAGCTCGTCCGGCACCTGCTCGATGACGGTCGCCTTCCACTTGCGGTGAGAGAGGAAGATCTGCGCCTTCCAGTTCGTCTCCGTCTCGGATTCCTGCTCGACGTTCTCCACCTTCTTCATGAAGGTGGGGAAGTCTTCGAACTGCGTCCACTGGTTGTAGGCGTCGGAGACGGCAAGGCCCACGTCGATCTGTTCTACGATGTTGACGACCTTGAGCTTCTTGTTCTTCTTGTCTCCGTCACCGTCGCCCGGGCCGCCGGACAGCGTCTCCTTGACCTTGTCCTTCGTCTGGGAAATGCCGTCGCCGACTGCGGACTTCACCTGCGAGGTGCCCTGAGACAGGAGGTGCTTGCCCCCCGCAAGCGCCATTTTGGCTTTGAGACCGCCATCCAGTCCCCCGCCGTGAGCCAGATCCTGGACCTTGTCCGTCACATTGGTGACTGCTCGCTCTCCGAGGGCGGCGAGGAGGTTCTGCGCTTCTTCCAGGAAGCGGTCGGTAGGCAGTTCTTTGGTCAACGTGCCCAGGCCGCCCGAATTCTGACCGTCCGATCGATCAGTCATACGTCATCACCCTCGGTCTCGCCGTGCGGACCCGCCACTACCGGATGACCCCGAACTCGCGGTCCTGCGACCAGTGGTGGTCTTACGGCTGGCGCTCTTGCTGCTGCTCGCGCTGGTCTTCTTCTTGTCCGTAGCGGGACGAGTCGCCGGCGTCCTCGTACGGCCCTTGCTGCTGGGGGCCCGAGTCCGCGCAGGGCGCCCCCTCTCCCGCTGCTTGGCCTCCTCGGCCGGCTCTTCCTTCTCTTCCTCGCCGGGCTCCTCTTCCTCCTCTTCTTCTTCCTCGTCGCGCGGCTCTTCTTCGTTGTCCTCGGGGTTCTCGGGCTTCTCCGCCTCCGGTCCGGCGCGAAGCGACGAGGCCCGTCGTTGCATCCGGTCGCTCAACGAGTCGATGCGACTGCCGGCCGCAGCCACGGCGGCGGTCTTGCCCGCCGACAGCAACTCGTTGCGCACAGTCTGCGTGAGCTTGTTGATCTCGGGGGACGCCAGGAGTTTCGTCCCCGCCCCGCCGCCAGGACGGAGGCGACTGCCCGCCGCCAAGCCGGCAAGCGCCAGCGCCCATCGCATCTTGTGTGCGCGTCCGAGGAAGTAGCCGCCGGCGAGCCCTAGTGCTACCTGGCCGTTCTTCATGATCTCTGTCTCCTCCTGCATCGAATCGATGCGCTGCCGGAGACCCCGCACTCGCGTCGGATCGTTTCAGACTCGGGCCACATGTTGTGTGCGAGGTCTTTCTGAGGCGTCCCGAATCTTGTCCGGCCGCCTCCGTGGCCCCTGCCCGCAGAATCACACTTATATCCAAGTATTCAGCATTAGAGGCATTTGTCACGCGCGAGACCGCAGGGTGCTGGCCTCGCGTCGTGTGGATCGCCGGGCGGACGGGCGCTCCACGACAGGTCGGCCTGCCACCGGACCTTGCGCTGTTCCTCCTGGTCAGCGAGCTCCAGGATGGCGCCGCCGAATCCCGCCACCCTCCACACTTGAGCCCCAGGTCATTGACCTGGGGCTTCTGTCGTTGTCCAAGCTTCCCCGGCGCGCGCCACGGCAAGCCCTCGTCGAACACCTGCCCCATATCTCGTTGCGGCGGCAGGGCAGCAGCGTGGTGGTCGTGCTGTCGGTGACCCGCAGCCCTCTGGACGCGAAGAAGCCGTCCATGGTGAGCAGCACGTGCAGGAAGGCTCCATCGGATCGGCGGGCCGCGGCGGGTGGTCGTCGGTCTCGGGTTCGATGTCGTTGCGGTCGGCGATCCGCATCACTGCGATGTCCACCTCAGCCGAGCCGAGCGCGCCATAAGGGCCGGGTACGGCGACGCCGACCAGGATGACCTGGTCTGTTCCGAGACTGCCGCGGCGGGGACGCGTTGGCGGAGGACCTCTGTCAGTCCTGCGGTCCGCCCCAACTGTCCGTGAGCATCTCGCCCGGCCGGTTGGGTTCGCGGACCTCGCCGCGCGGGCCCATCTCCTGGAAGTACGGGGCGAGGTCGTAGATCGGGGTCCCGTCCACGGCGTCGAGGTCGGTGACGTGCAGGTCCCAGCCGTCGACCTTCAGCAGTCGGGGAGCGACTGGGCGAGCTGATTCGGTCGGCGGTGGTTGCGGTGGACGAAGTACCAGCGGCCGGCCACCGGGGGTTGTTGTGGGCGCTGCGGGCGTGCGGGGCGACATCGCCGGGGGAAGCCCGATGGAAGTGCCAGGTACGCGGCAGCTCGTGCCTCCAGCGCAGCGATGGCCTGGATCCCACGGTGCCGCTACGGCGGGACCGGCCGGCGCATGTCGACGGCCGCCTACCGCGCCCGCCCCGAGCCTGCGTCTAGTGCCGCGGCAGGCAACGTTTGCCCGTCAAGGAGCGGCGTCCGGTGCGTGCTCTCGGTGTGCCGGCCGGAAGTCCTCGTACTGGACGTA